>JANQME010000019.1 GCA_028280205.1 Longimicrobiales bacterium | reverse complement strand
ACCGGGTCTTCGTCCGCGGGGGCCTCGGCGTCCACATCGGCCGCAGACTCGACCCGGGGGTCGTCCTGCGCCCCGGTCCCGTCCTCGGCCACCGTCTCGTCGTCGGCTACGGGTCGTTCCGTCATGGAAAGCTGATGCCGGAGAAATGCCGCCGCTCGAAACGCGGCTCGGGCCCGAAAAGATACAACGTACGGCGGTCCGGGTTCAGCCCCGCCCCGGCGTTCGCAGGCGCCAGTGAACGGCCGCGAGGGCCGCCTGGGCCGAGCGGGCGCGGACCGACGCCCGGTCACCCGGATATCGGCCGAGCTCCGCCTCGACGGCCCCATCCAGGGAGACCGCGATCCACACGGTGCCGACGGGCTTCTCCGGACTCCCGCCGCCCGGCCCCGCGACTCCGGTCACCCCGACCCCGATGCGCGCTCCGAAGCGCCGGGCGGCGCCCTCCGCGAGCCGGCGCGCCACGACCTCCGAGACCGCCCCATGCCGCTCCAGCTCCTCCACCGGGACACCGACGTGCTCGACCTTGGCCTCGTCGGCGTACGCGATGATCCCGCCCAGAAAGACGTCCGAGGCGCCGGGGACGTCCGTGATCCGCTTGCCCACGAGCCCGCCCGTGCAGCTCTCGGCCACGGCGAGCGTGGCCTCGGCGCCCCGGAGTCGCTCCACTACGGCCTCGGCCAGATCACCCCCGTCGGACTCGAACCGCCAACGCTCGAGCACCGGTGCGGTCCCCTCCAGCCAGGCGTCGAGGAGGCGCCGTGCGGTCACGGCATCGCCCCCCCGCACCGTGAGGCGCAGGTCCACGCCGAGGAGGTCCGGCAGGTACGCAACGGACACCGCAACCCGCACGGCCTCCGGGAGCCCGACGATCGCCGGCTCGAGAGCCTCGGCCAGTCGGGTCTCGAAGATCCCCGTGGTGTGCACGAGCCGGTGGTGCACCGGCTCGTCGGCGACCCCGTCGAGCACCGCCGCGAAGTCCCCCTCCACGATCGCCCGCAGCTCGGACGGCACCCCGGGAAAGAGGGCAACGAGCCGCCCTTCGTCCACGAGCAGAAGTCCCGGTGCGGTCCCCTCGGGATTGCGCAGGACACGAGCGCCCTCGGGGATCTCGGACTGGCCGGTGCTCAGCGGCGGCACCTCGTCCAGGCCCGCCGCCCGGAACCGCGCCTCGACCTGGACGCGCGCCGCCTCGTCGGGCACGATCGACCGCCCGAGGTGCGACGCGACCGCCTCCTTCGTACGGTCGTCCGGGGTGGGACCGAGCCCTCCCGTGACCAGGACGAGCTCGGCGGACTCGAGCGCGGCCCGGAGCGCCTCCCGGATCTCCGACTCCTCGTCGCCGACCGTCCAGCGGCGCACGACCGGAATCCCCCGGGCCGCGAGCATGCGCCCGAGCCACGCAGCGTTGGTATCGACGGTCTCGCCCCAGAGAAGCTCGTCGCCCACGCTCACGATCGCGGCACGGCTCCTCCTGCCCGGTTCGGAGCTCACCGGCGACGCCTCAGTCGTCGATGCCGACGACCCGTCGGTACGACCAGAGATAGTCCAGCATCGAGTACACCGTCAGAATGAGCGCGAGTGCGAGGAAGATCGCGACCCACGCCTGCAGCCCGGTGGAGAAGAAGGACCAGAACGGGCCCGACCAGCCGCGCTCCGCGCCCACCCGCACGAGCGGATACCACAGCAGCAGCCCGCCGATGAAGAACATCTGGAACATGGCCTTCCGCTTGCCCGAGCTTCCGGCCGCGATCACCACGCCGCGGTTCGCGGCGTAGCTTCGGAAGAGCGTGATGAAGAGCTCCCGACCGAAGATCACGAGAAGCACCCAGAGCGGGAGCGGCCCCCACCACGGCACGGCGTCGAACGGTCCCCCTCGGTGGGAGATGATGTAGAAGGGGATGAGCGTCACCACGAGGAGGAGCTTGTCGGCGATCGGATCGAGCAGCTTCCCCACGTCCGTGATGAGGTCGTACTTCCGGGCCAGCCAGCCGTCCCAGACGTCGGACAGCCCCGCCGCGAAGAAGAGGGCGAACGCACCGAAGCGCGCCTCGACGGAAGGTGAGACGGCAAGCCAGAAGATCACGGGGCACATGAAGATACGAGCGACCGTGATCACGTTCGGCAGGTTCACCTGACTGTCCGTCATCGGCCCGTGCGTCCCCCCGTCCGGCGCATGGGGGAGCGGTCAGGACAGTGTCTCGACGACCGCCTTGCTCACGGCCGACAGCGTCTCGAACACCCCCGTGCCGTTGATTGCGACCGCCTCGAAGTCGGGAACGCCCATCGGGTTGATCTGGGCGCGCAGCTCCTCGGGGGCCAGGATGTTGTCCATATCCCGCTTGTTGTACTGGATCGCAAACGGGATGGTCTCGAGGTCGTACCCGTACGTCTCGAGGTTCTCGTACAGGTTGTGCATCGACTCGATGTTCGCCTCGGCCCGGGACGCCTGCGAATCCGCCACGAAGACGATCCCGTCCACCCCCTTGAGGATGAGGCGCCGGCTCGCGTTGTAGTACACCTGGCCCGGGACGGTGTAGAGGTGGAAGCGCGTCTTGAAGCCCCGAACCTCACCGAGGTCGATCGGCAGGAAGTCGAAGAAGAGCGTCCGCTCGGTCTCGGTGGCGAGGGAGATCATCTTCCCCTTCGTCTCCGGGTTCACCTTCGAGTAGATGTACTCGAGGTTGGTGGTCTTTCCGCCCAGACCGGTGCCGTAGTAGACGATCTTGCAGTTGATCTCACGCGAGGCGTAGTTGATCATCGACATGGGTCGACGCTACCTCCTCGAGGTGTGATTCGTGCGGGCACGGAGACTCCCTTTCGATACCGGTGGGTGCGGCGCTCGGCCCGGTCGGGGGCGCCGAAGGTCCCGAAATCGGGTTCAAACCGTAACTTCGGCCCGCCCGACGACCGTTGCAAGGTCGTCGGGTTCAGGCACTTTCCGCCCCGGCTTCGAGACGCAGACGCTCGGCGTCGGCAAGCATCCGATCGACGATGGTCTGGGCTCGCTCGCGCAGCATCTTCCGCGGCTCCCACGCGATGAAGTCACGCAGGAGCCGGATCAGATCGACCGAGGCCGGCTCCCGGCTGATGTGACCGAGTGCCGCGAGTCGCTTGAACGCCTGCGGGCTGAAGAGGTCCCGCCGGTGCCGCGAGATCTGGCCGCGCACGATCATGGCGGCGACGGCTCCCGCCGCGGCTGCGGCGAGCACCGTGATCCCGGCGGCTCGAATCCGCTTGTCCATGGTCAGATTTCCCGTCTTCCGGCCAGCGCCTGCGCGATCGTCGTCCCATCAACGTATTCCAGATCGCTCCCGACCGGAATCCCGCGGGCCAGTCGTGTGACCCGGGGACCGAGCGGACGGATCTCCTGCTCCAGGTATACGGACGTCGCTTCGCCCTCCACGCTCGCGTTCGTCGCCACGATCACCTCGCGGATCTCCCCACCCGCATCTTCGATCCGGCCGAGAAGGGCCGCCACGTTGAGCTCCTCCGGCCCGATCCCGTCCAGCGGCGAAAGCCGGCCGCCGAGAACGTGGAAGAGCCCTCGGTACTGGCCGGTTCGCTCGATGGCACCGACCTGATACGCCTCCTCCACCACGCAGAGCACCGAGCGGTCGCGGCGGGGATTCGAGCAGATCTCGCACAGGTCGTGCTCGGAGAAGTTCCCGCACACGTCGCATGCTCGGATCCGGTCCGCGAGCTCGACGAGCGAACGGGCGAGGCGCCGGGTGTCGTCCTTCGGCCCCTTCATCAGGTGGTGCACGAGCCGGAGCGCCGTCCTCGAACCGATTCCGGGGAGCCGGGCGAACTCGTCCGTCAGCCGCTCGATCGCCGACACCGCGCCTCCACGGGGTGGACCCGGCCGATCAGAAGAGCTTGGGCATGCCGGGCAGGTTGAGCGGAAGACCGCCGGCGGCCTTCTTCATCTCCACTTCGTATTCGGCCTGCGCCTTGCTCTGGGCCTCGGTCATCGCCGCGAGCACGAGATCTTCCAACATCTCGACGTCCCGCGGATCGACACACGTCGGGTCGATCTGGACGCGGCGAGCCTGCCCCTTGCCATCGACCGTCACGGTGACCATCCCGCCCCCTGCGGAGGCCGAGATCGACTTCGACTCCAGGGATTCCTGAAGCTCGGTCATCCTGGACTGCAGCTGCTGCGAGAGCTGCATGAGTTGCGAAAGGTCGGCCATGTCAGTCCATCAGCTCGAGGTCGAGTTCTAGTACAGCCCGCTCCAGACGCGGTTCCTGCCGGTAGAGGGCGCGGAGCGTGTCGCCCCGCACCTCGTCCCGGGTGATGCGCTCGGGCGCGCCGTCGGAGCCCGACGGGGCCTCCACGACCACGACGGGTTGGCCCGCGAAGTGCGGGGCGAGGGCCTTCGCCATCGCCTCCACGACCGGACGGGCGCTCATCCGCTCGTACGCGGGCCCCGGAATGGGGCGTACCTCCAGGCGACCCTCACCGAGGTCACGAACCTCGGCCGAGCGCAGGAAGGCGCCGAGCCCCCGGGGCACCCCCGTCCCCGAAGCGAGCCAGCGGTTCCAGGCTTCGATGATGTCCGACGTGGGCTCCGGGGGCCGATCGGGAGCCGGGTCCCGCCCCGCGGTTCGCGATCCGGCGCCGTCCACTCCCGCCGAACCGCTGGGTGCTCCCGACTGGGCGGGCGTCGAGGCGGGTCCGGCGCTCGCGGCGGCGGCCGGTGCGGCGGGTGCATCCCCGACCGGGCCACCCGCCCGGCCGCCTCCGCCCCCCGCCCCACCGGACGGCTCGGGGGCTCCACCCAGAGCGCCGATGAGCGCTTCGAGGGAGACGGTGCGGTCCAGGAAGCTCATGCGCAGCAGGAGCATCTCGATCGGGAGCCGCGGATTCGGGCTCCGACGGAGGCTCCCCTGGCTCTCGAGGTCTGCTGCCGAGGTCAACATCCGGACGAGGTCGCCCGGCGCGAACGCCTCGACTCGTGCCACGAGCCCCACCCGCACGTCCTCCTGCAGGTCGACGTCGACGTCCGGCGCCAGACGGAGTCGTAGCAGGACACGCAGCACGTCGAGCAGCCCGTGGTAGAACTCCACCAGATCGTATCCCTCGTCCACGAGCCGCTCGACCAGGCCGAACACGTCGTCGTGGCGGCCCTCCCGCAGGATGTCGAGGAGCTCCAGGTACCGCTCCTCCTCGACGAGTCCGAGCACCCGCCGAACCGACTCCACGTCGATCTCTCCACCGGTGAGCGAGATGACCTGGTCGAGGAGCGAGAGGGCATCGCGCATTCCGCCGTCGGCCTTGCGCGCGATCAGGCGGAGCGCGTCCTCCGCCGCGGCGGTCCCCTCGCCCTCCAGTACCCGCCCGAGCTGGGCGACGATGTCGGCCACGCCGATCCGGCGGAGGTCGAAGCGCTGGCAACGCGAGAGGATCGGGGCCGCCGACTGCTGGATCTTCTGCGGCTCGGTGGTGGCGAAGACGAAGATGACCCGCGGGGGCGGCTCCTCGAGGATCTTGAGGAGCGCGTTCCACGCCTCACGCGTGAGCATGTGCGCCTCGTCCACGATGTAGACCTTGGTCCGGCCCTCGGCCGACGGAGCGTACATCGCTCGCTCACGGAGATCGCGGGCATCGTCCACGCCGCGGTTCGAGGCGGCATCGATCTCGACCACGTCCAGAGCGGTGTGTCCGCCCCAGATGCGCCGGCAGCTCTCGCATACGCCGCACGGCTCCCCGTCGTCACCCCGGTCGGGGCAGTTGAGGGCCATCGCGAGGACGCGCGCGAGGGTGGTCTTCCCCACTCCGCGAGGACCGCAGAAGAGGTAGGCGTGCCCCACGCGGTCGGTCGCCACGGCACGGCGCAACGTCTCGGACACGTGCTCCTGCGTCG
>JANQME010000008.1 GCA_028280205.1 Longimicrobiales bacterium | reverse complement strand
CGACATGCCGCCGGGCACCGGGGACGCGCAGCTCTCGCTCGTCCAGACGATCGATCTGGACGGGGCGGTCATGTTCTCGACGATTCCGAGGATCCGCGTGTTCACGCGCTCGAACATCTTGATGCCCCGGCGTACGTCTCCCGTCGCAACCTGTTGGGGTGTCGTGACCATGACCGCCCCGTCCAGATCGATCGTCTGGACGAGCGAGAGCTGCGCGTCCCCGGTGCCCGGCGGCATGTCGACGACCATCACGTCGAGTGCGCCCCAGTCGACCTGCTCGAGGAACTGCTTCAGGATCCCGGAGATGAGCGGGCCCCGCATGATCGCCGGCTGATCCTCGTCGAGGAGGAAGCCCAGGCTCATGAGCTTCACGCCGTGGGCGTCGATGGGCTCGATCATCTCCCGTCCCTTCTCGCCGGTCACGCTCGGCCGGCGCCGGACCCCGTACATGAGCGGGATGTTCGGACCGTAGACGTCGGCGTCGACCAGTCCCACGGTGTGGCCCCGGCGTGCGAGCGCCGCCGCCAGATTCGCGGCGACCATCGACTTGCCGACGCCGCCCTTGCCGGAGCTGACCGCGACCACGTGGCGCACCGAGCGCAGGAGCCCGGGCTGAGGCGTGGGCGCCGGTACGGAACCGGGCTGGAGCCCGCCCTGCCGTCCTCCGCCGCCACCCCCGCCGCCCGCAACCATCTGAGGCAGCTGAACGTTGATCTTCACCTCGGTGACGCCGTCGATCGCCTCGACGGCGGTGCGCGCCTCCTTCACGAGGTCGCCGGGGTCCTCCGGCTGGAGCAGAAACTGGAAGCGCGCCCGCCCCTCGTCGTCGACGTCGAGGTTCTGGACGTGCCCACCCGCAACGAGGTCCCGGCCCGAAGCGGGGTGCCGGATGCGGGCCAACGTGGCCATGACGGAACGGCGGAGATCCTCGGAGCTCATCGAACGGCGTGGGGGTGGGGTGGAAGCCGGGAAAGCCTCGAAAGGCAAGGCGTTCGTAACCCGAGCGCGAGAGGCGGTTCCGGTCGGTTCGAGGCGTGCCCGGACCCGGTTGCCCCCCCTGGCGGGGTTGTCGAAGTTCCCCGCATCGGCCCGTTCCCGACAGCGGAGCCGCGCCCGCCACCCGCCAGCCGAACGCCCTCCATGAACGGCATTCCCGCCATCCCCGTACCCGTCAACGAGCCTGTCTTCTCCTACGAGCCCGGCTCCCCGGAACGCGCCGAGCTCGAGGCCGAACTCGAGGCCCAGGCCTCCGAGGTCGTCGACATCCCGCTCGTCATCGGGGGCGAGGAAGTCCGGACCGGCGACACCTTCGACGTGGTGATGCCGCACGACCACGGCCACGTGCTGGCCCGCGCGCACCGGGCCGGCCCGGACGAGATCCGGCGGGCCGTCGCCGCCGCACGCGACGCGCACCGCGCCTGGTCGACGGCCCGCTGGGACGACCGGGCGGCGGTCTTCCTGAAGGTCGCCGACCTCCTCGCCGGGCCGTGGCGGCAGCGGTTGAACGCCGCGACGATGCTCGGGCAGAGCAAGAACCCGTATCAGGCCGAGATCGACTCGGCGTGCGAGATCATCGACTTCTTCCGCTTCGGCGCCCACTTCGCCGAGCAGATCTACGCCATGCAGCCGATCTCGGACCCGGGCGTCTGGAACCGGTCGGAGTACCGGGCGCTGGAGGGCTTCGTGTACGCCGTGAGCCCGTTCAACTTCACGGCCATCGGAGCGAATCTGCCGGGCACGCCGGCGATGATGGGCAACGTGGTGGTCTGGAAGCCGGCGAGCTCCGCGATGCTCTCGAGCTACCTCGTCATGAAGCTCTTCGAGGAGGCCGGGCTGCCGCCTGGCGTGATCAACATGGTCGCGGGCGACGCGGTGCGGATCACGAACGAGCTCATGACGGACCAGGACTTCGCCGGGGTGCACTTCACCGGATCGACCGGCGTCTTCCGCTCCTTCTGGAAGACGATCGGCGACCACATCGGCGAGTACCGGTCGTACCCGCGCATCGTCGGGGAGACGGGCGGCAAGGACTTCATCTGGGCCCACCCGTCGGCCGATCCCGACGCGGTGCGCACGGCGATCGTCCGCGGCGCGTTCGAGTACCAGGGCCAGAAGTGCAGCGCCGCCTCGCGCGCCTACGTGCCCGCCTCGATGTGGGCCGAGCTCGAGGGACCGCTCGTGGAGGAGACGGCGTCGCTGACGATGGGCGACGTGCGCGACTTCTCGAACTTCTTGAACGCCGTCATCGATCGGAACGCGTTCGACAAGATCGTCGGGTACATCGACGACGCCCGCGCCTCGGACGACGCGGAGGTCCTCGTGGGCGGCGAGTCCGACGACTCGGTGGGCTGGTTCGTCCGCCCCACGATCATCCGCGCGCTGAAGCCCGACTACGTCACGATGTGCGACGAGATCTTCGGGCCCGTCATGACGGTCTACGTCTACGACGACAACGCGTGGGAAGAGACGCTCGACCTCGTGGACTCGACGTCCCCGTACGCGCTGACCGGCGCCATCTTCGCCCGGGATCGGAGGGTGATCCGGATGGCCACGGATCGGCTCGATCAGGCGGCCGGCAACTTCTACGTCAACGACAAGCCGACGGGTGCGGTGGTGGGGCAGCAGCCCTTCGGAGGTTCGCGGGCCTCCGGAACGAACGACAAGGCCGGCTCGATGATGAACCTCCTGCGCTGGGTGAGCGCCCGTTCCATCAAGGAGAACTTCGTCCCGCCGACGGACTACCGGTATCCGTTCCTGGAGTCGGAGTAGCCTCGAGGTGCGGGTACACCCCGTGCCGCGCAGGGGCTCCTAGCCGAGCGCCTGCTCGAAGTCGGCGATCAGATCCTCGACGTCCTCCACGCCGACGCTGAAGCGCACGAAGCCGTCGGGGATCCCGACGCGCTCGCGCTCCTCGGACGTGAGGCCGACGTGGGAGGTCCACCGGGGCTGGGACACCAGCGTCTCGACGCCCCCCAGGCTCGGAGCGGCCATGGCGAGCTCGAGCCGTCTCATGAAGCGGTCGGCCGCCTCGCCTCCTCCTCCGAGGACGACGCCGACCATGCCGCCGAATCCCGAGAAGAGCTCGCGGGCGAGCGCATGGTCCGGGTGCGACGCGAGGCCGGGGTAGATCGTCCGCTCGGCTTCCGGGCGACCCTCGAACCACTGCGCCACGGTGAGCGCGTTCTCGTTGTGGCGGCGAATGCGCGCTTCGAGGGTCCGGATCCCCCGGTCGAGGAGGTAGCCCGTGTGCGGATCGAGCGCCGGACCGTACAGGTGCGCCATGTGCACGACCCGCTCGATGAAGTCGCAGGGCCCGGCCACCGATCCGGCGATCAGGTCCGAATGTCCGCCCAGGTACTTGGTCGCGCTCTGGATGACGACGTCGATCCCGGTCGAGAGCGCCCGGAAGTTCACGGGCGACGCGAAGGTGGCGTCGCACATCACGATGGCGCCCCGGGACCGGGCCAGGGATACGACCGGACAGGGGTCGAGAACGCGCAGCGTCGGGTTCGTCGGGATCTCGACGAAGACGACACGGGTGCTCTCGCGCATCGCCTCCTCCCAGCCGCCCCGGTCCGGATCGACGAACGTCGTCTGGACGCCGCGTCGGGGCAGCTCGTCGGCCAGAAGCGCATACGTCGCACCGTACAGCCGCGAAGACGCGACGACGTGGTCGCCCGACTCCACGGCGGCGAGGAGCGCCATCGCGGTGGCCGCCATGCCGCTTCCGAGTGCCACGGCCGCCTCCGCCCCTTCCAGCGCCGCGAGCTTGCGACCCAACTGGAGCTGGGTCGGGTTGTTGCCGTAGCGCGTATAGCGGAGATCCCCGTCGCTCGGCGACGCCCAGTAGAACGTTGCGCTCTGCGCGATGGGAGGTACGACGGGCGCGCCGGCGGGCGGGTGGGGATCGACGCCGTGCACGCCCAGCGTGGCCGGGCCGCGGCGCCGCTTGTTCTCGTCGGTCATCGTCGGAGGGGTGGAGGAGGGTGGGAGATGGAGGAGACGACCCGTTCGAGTCAGAGGAGGTGGTGGACCATGCGGCTGAGGGCGGTCACCCCGGAGGTGCGCGGGCTGCGAAAGGCCAGACCGCGCTGCACGAGTCCGTCGAGCGCCGCACGATCGTCGAGGAGGGGGAACACGCGCTCGACCTCGTCCGGCCCCACCGAGCCCCGCTCTTCGAGCACCGCCCACACCCGACCCTCGCACTCGGTGTGCCCGCCCGCCACGCAGAAGATCCCGGGCTGGGACTCCACCACCGCCGCCAGCCCCTGCCGCCTGAGCACGGTCTCGATCTGGTCCCGGTGCGGCTCGTGCACGCCCCGGAAGACGAAGAAGGCGCTCGGGGGCTCCCGGTCGAGGTAGCGCTGGAGGAGCTTCGCCACGACTTCGTCCGCGCACGAGAAGTCGATGATGGCCACCTCCGAGAAGTCGATGAGGGAGAGCGAGAGGGTACCGGCTCCCTGGAGCCGCGTCTCGATCGCCGCGCGCACCGCGCGGCCGGTCTGACGGGTGACGAGCCCGGCGTACAGCGACGTCACGCTCTTGCGCACGTCGCCCAGCACTTCGCCGAGCACCTGACCGACGTCGATCGCGATCGGCTCGCGTGGGAGGTCGGTCACGCCCGCGCGCCCCCGTCCGCCCCGTCGACGTGCGCAGGGAGCACGATGCTGATCTGTGAGCCCGGGAAGGGTGCGAGACCGTCGACGAGCGGAGGGGCATCGTCCCACGCCGGCACCTGACCGATCCGCGCCGTCCCGCTGCGGATCGTGATCGCCCCGTCCCACCTCCGGACCTGCCGACGGATCTGCTGGATCCCCTGCCCGCGTCCCGAGTCGGGAAAGCGCGTGAGCCCGTGCAGGAACGCGGCCTCGAGCGCGGTGGCGTCGCCCCAGCGATCCCCGTAGCGGGCCGCGTGCTCCTCCATGAGCGAGCCGCGGAATCCGCATCCGCCGTCCATGACCGAGATGACCACGACGAAGCGGCCGAGGCGCCGAGCCCAGTTGTACGCCTGGGCCGCGACCCAGCCGGGCGCCTCGGCGTGCTCGACGATGTTCTGGCAGAGCTCCGAAAGCATCACCGAGAACTGGACCGCCGCAGAAGGCGGGTAGTCGAGCCGGGAGGCGAGAATCATGCCCGCCTGCCCCTGGACACGGTCGACGACGGCGTGCACGTCGGCGTTCGAGGCGACGGAGGTGATCTCCAGGAGTACGTCGGAACGACCCGCCGGGGTACGACGCGGAGCCGCATCGAAGTCGAAGACGCCCCGGGCCGCCTCGAAGAAGCCCATGCGCGAGAGGTAGCCCGTGACGTCCGGGCTCTCGGGGAGCCCCAGTCGGGGACGCGCTCCGCCCCGGCCGGCGACCGTGCCGGTCAGGAGGAGACCGACCATCCCGTCGGGATCGACCCAGCGGAGGTGGCGCGCGTCGACCAGCGCCCGCTGTCCGGCGTGCTCGGCCACGTCGTCGAAGAAGTCGTCGATCGAGCGGTGGTCGAGCGAGGCGGGCACGGCGATGACGTTCAGGGCGTGACCTCGCGGTTCAGGATGTCGAAGAGTCCGTCGGCGCCCCGGTGCGTGACGTTCCGCGCCGCGAGGCGCGTAGCCCGTTCGGCGGCTCCCGCCACGTCGTCGCCGGCGAGCAGTCGGGAGAAGAACGCCGCGCCCCAGACGTCTCCGCACCCGGTGGGATCGCCGGTTCGAGGCGCCCCGATGGTAACGCTTCCCGTCGCAATGCGCCCAACCTCCGCCGCTCGTCCCAGCCACCCCCTCGGCCCGCCGCCGTGCCGCGCGGCCCACACGACCCCGGACGCCCCCAGCGTCACCGCGCACACCTCGGGCCCGGAGGCCAGCGCACGCGCCGCGAAGTCGGTCGTCTCCGGCCGGCGAGCGCCCGCCAGGCTCGCCTCGACCTCGTTGAGCTGGACGGAGTCGAAGCAGGCCAGCCACCCGCCGAGATCGACGAGCGGCCGGGGCACGCGCGTCCCGTCCGGAGCGGTGCCGAGGAAGAGCGAGTGCAGATCGGCGTGGATCGGTCCATCGAAGTGCGCTCGGAGGACGCGACACGCCTCGAGCGTGGCCTCGTGCCCCGAGACGAAGTTGACGAGGAGCGCGTCGCACGCGTCGGCCGCGTCGGCGAGCTCGGCGGCCGACCAGCCCGGCACACCCCCCGTCAGGACCTCGGTCCGCTCGGCCGCGTCCCGGTAGAGGAGCGTCACGCGGTTGTTCGGCTCCGAAACGGGCACCAGGGCGGAGGCGTCGACGCCCGGGATTCCGGCCAGATACGCCCGGGCCGGACCCTCCACGTCCCGGCCCACCTTCACCAGGGTGCGGATCGTCCACGACCGCGGGGCGGCG
>JANQME010000461.1 GCA_028280205.1 Longimicrobiales bacterium | reverse complement strand
CTCCGCGATCACCTGGCGCGCCAGGGCGCCGGCGCCGCAGCCCAGGGCCCGGCGTGTCGCCATCTCGGACGCACGGGCGAGCGTTCGAGCGAGCTGCAGGCCGGCCAGGTTGGCGCACCCTACGAGCAGCATCAGAGCTGCGGCGCCCGTGAGGAGCAGCAGCGGGAACCGGAGGTCGGCCGCCTGGGCCGAGCCGAAGCGGACGAGCCCGAAGCGACGTCCGTCCGTGCCCGTTCCTTCGGGCACAGCCCGGGCGAACGAACCTCCGCCGGGAGGTTCGATGCCTGCCAGTCGGGCGTCGGCCTCCGCGAGCGTCACACCGTCGGAGAGGCGCGCGATTGCCGCGTAGTTGTTCCCCCCACCTTCCCCCGTGGTGCTCGCGCGCAGCGGCGTCCAAAGGTCCGCTGCCACGGGGGACCGGAAGCTCGGCGGCAAGATCCCGACCACCGTGTGTGCTTCGCCTTTGATGCGGACCGTCTCGCCGAGGATCGCCCCGCCCCCGAAGGCGTCCATCCACAAGCCGTGGCCGAGCACGGCCACGAGGGGTCCACCCGGCACGTCCTCCGCCTCCAGGAACTCACGACCCAGCAGCGGCGGCACGCCGAGGACGCCGAAGTAGCCGGCGCCGACACGCTGCTGTCGCACGTAGGCGGCGCGGTCGTCGGAGGTCAGGTTCACGCCGGCGTTCGCGTCCGAGTAGACCGCGAGCTCGTACGGGCCGTCCGGCTCCCGGATCCGCTCCCAGGCCCTGCCGTCGAGGAAGATGTCGAACGGGGATATGCCGAGCTCCGGATCGGAGAGCGTGACGTTGAAGAGCCGATCCGGGTCCGGATAGGGCGGGGGCTTCCACAGGACGGCGTCGGCGACGCTGAACACCGCGGTGCCCACGCCGATGCACAGCGCGAGGACGAGCACGAACGTGGCCGAGAAGAGCGGGTTCCTCGTCGTGCCCCGGAGGGCGAGGCGGACGTTCCGGTTGGTCTCGTCCACCAGCGCCAAGCCCCGCTCCTCCCTCGCCCGCGCGTGGACGCGCTCCCTGCTCCCGAAGCGGATGCGGGCTTCGCGCCGAGCCTCTGCGGGCTTCATGCCCTGGCGGACGAGATCCTCGGTCAGGCGGTCGACGTGAAAGGCCATCTCTTCGTCGAGCTCCCGCCGGGCGCGACCCGGCCGGAGCAGGTGCCGGAGCTTCGAGATCAGACCGCGCAGCATCCGATCAGGCCTCAATGGGCTCGCGGGTGGTGGGCATGGCTTCTCCCAGATTCTCTTGGGAGGTTTCTCCTAGGGTATCTAGGAGAGTGCAGTGCGGCAAGCTCCCGATGCGGCACGGGTGCCGCCCAGCGACGTGCTTCGCCAGGGTTGAGGGAAGGCGCCGCGAGCCGAGTTGCTTGACCGTCTTCGCGGCGAGGTGGCGGCTTCCGGGCCCAACTTGCCAACAGCCGCCACCGCCCTTCGGTTGCGGCCATGCGAGCCCTCTTCGACGACCTCCGCCTCGCCGTCCGCTCCCTCGCGATGAGCCCCGGCTTCACGGCCGTCGCGGTGCTGACGCTGGGCGTGTCGATCGGTGCGACGACCGCGGTGTATTCGGTCGTCGACAGCGTCCTGCTCCGCTCGCTTCCCTTCGACCGACCGGAGCGGCTCGTCCGACCGACGTGGGACCGGACGGTGCGGGCCGGGTGGCCCTTCAACGCGATGGGTCTGACGCTCCTGGAGCAGCGGAGCCGATCGTACTCGTCTTTCGGTGTGCACCTTGCTCAGCCGTTCTCCGTGACTGTCATCGCGGGCGGGGAGCCGGAGCAGGTGCAGCTCCTGGCGGTCGACGCGGGCTTCTGGTCGACGCTGGGCGTGGTCCCGTTGGCAGGGCGCCTCTTCACGACCGAGGAGGACGTGCCGGGCGGCCCGACCCTGGCGCTGCTGTCCGAGGCGTTCTGGACCGAACGCTACGGGGCGGACCCGTCCGCGATCGGGTCGACACTCGAACTGAACGGCTCTCCCGTCGAGGTCATCGGGGTGGCACCCTCGACGCTCGACTATCCGTTTCCGGACGTCGACGTCTACACTTCGGCGCGGATCGACAGGACGTCGACGAACATCAACCATTCGTGGTTCGTCGTCGCGCGCCTGAGAGACGGCGTGACGCTCGAGGAGGCCGATCGCGAGCTCGAGAGCCTGGTTCCGGCCCTGCCCGAGGTGGGCTATCCCGCGGACTTCGCACGGCTCTTCACCGGCACCGGGGACGTGCCCACACTCCGTGACCACCTCGTCGGCCCGGTCCGGCGGCCGCTCCTGACGCTGCTGGTCATGACCGGCTTCGTCCTCCTCATCGGGTGCGTGAACGTGGCCAACCTGCTTCTCGTCCGGGGCAGCCAGCGACGGGGTCAGGGCGCGGTCCGACGCGCGCTGGGAGCGACCCAGGGCCAGATCACTCGCTACGTCCTGTCGGAGAGCGTGGTTCTCGCCCTGGTGGGCGGCCTGCTCGGGACGGTGATCGCCTGGCTCGGGGTAACGGGCCTCCTCCGGCTGCAGCCCGTGTCGATCCCCCGACTCGATCTGGTGACGACGCTCTCGCCGAGCGTGCTCCTCTACTCGTTCGGCGTCGCCCTGACCACCGCTCTGCTCGCCGGAGCCGTCCCCGCGCTGCGCATGGGCTCGGTGAAGGCGGCCGGCGTGGTCCGGGGTGGCGCGACGGCGCAAGGCGGTCGAGGCGCACGGCGGCTCAATCACGTGCTGGTCGTGGCGGAGACTGCGCTCGCGCTCACGGTGCTGGTCGCCGCGGTGCTCCTCGTGCGCTCCGCCAGCGCCGTCCGGGACCTCGAGATGGGGTTCGACTCCGAGAAGCGCCTCGTCTTCAGAACCAGCGCCGTCTCCGCCGGCTTTTCGAACGCCGCCGAGGTTGCGGGGCTTCACGCCGAGCTGCTGGGCGTTCTGAGGGAGGTACCCGGTGTGGAGGCGGTGGGCGCGGTGACGGGACTCCCGCTTACCCCCGAGGGCCTCGTCCAGCAGCGCATCGAGCCTGTGCAGGACCACGAGTCTCCCGAAGGCGAGTTCATATCGCGGAAGATCCGGGCCGCGAGCCCGGGATACTTCGAAGCCATGGGGATCCCGCTCCTGGCCGGGCGCGACTTCGAGGCCGCCGATCGTCTGGAGTCGGCGGCCGTGGCCATCGTCAGCCAGAGCATGGCGGAGGAGTTCTGGCCCGGACGCGATCCCTTGGGCTTGACCATCAAGGACTCGATCCGGGTCGTGGGTGTGGTGGGAGACGTGAGGGACGAGCGCGTCACGGACGAGGAGCCGCCGATCGCGTACTTTCCGCTTCTGAGTGCCGCCTGGGGCGCGAACCTGAGCACTCAGATGTACTACGTCGTGCGTACGAGCGGGGACCCGGAGGAGCTCGCGCCGGCGGTTCGCGACGAGCTGCGTCGAATCGCCCCCGGGGTTCCGATGTTCAAGGTCTCGACGATGGACAGGATCGTGGCCGACTCGATCGACTCGTTCACCTTCGCCGAGCGCATGATGGCGCTTGCCGCGGCCGTCGCGCTCTTTCTCGGCGCCGTCGGCCTCTACGCAGTGCTCGCGTATTCGGTGCGGCTGCGCCGTGGAGAAATCGGACTTCGAATGGCACTCGGTGCCTCCGGTCGAGACGCCCTGACCCTGATCCTGCGGGGCGGTCTCTCGCTGGCCGCCGTGGGCATCGTCGTCGGTCTCGTGGGCGCAGCGGCGGCCGCTCAGGTCATGGGGTCCATGCTCTTCGGCGTGACGCCCCTCGATCTGCCGACCTACGCCGCCGCGGTCGTCATCTTCGCCGGCGTCGCGACCGCCGCGTGTCTCGTCCCGGCCGCCAGGGCAGCCGGAGTACCGCCGGCGGTGGCGCTGAGAGGGGAGTGACCGAGCAGCCCGGGCATGGCATGCCCGGACCGATGAGGTTATGATGCTTATACTCGACTATTCGAATAGAATTGGTCAAAATGACGGATATAAGCATCACCAACCTGCCGGATCCGGCCATCATGGCCGAGGTGGGCCGGCGACTCAGGAGCCTGCGGAATTCCGTCGGGCTCAGCCAGGCGGAGGCCGCGGAGATGGCGGGACTCGACCGCTCTACGGTCTCGCGTGCGGAACAGGGGGACAACCCGACCCTGCTGACGCTCCTCCGGCTCCTCCGCGTCTACGGGCGAATCGACGCCCTGGACGCCTTCATCCCGGTCCCCGAGGTCAGCCCGATGGCCGTCATCGACCGTCGAGGGAGCAGACGCTCGCGCCGGGGCCGGCGCGGCTCAACGGGCCCGCCGCCTCCCGACGGCGGAGCACCGGATGGCTGACGTCACGGCGTCCGCGGAGGTCCGGCTCTGGGGGGACGTCGTGGGCGCGGTCGTGGAGCTCGACGACGGGCGGGTGATCTTCGAATACGCGGAGGCGTTTCGGGAGTCCGGTCTCGAGATCAGCCCGTTGAGGTTACCGCTCCGCTTGAGACGACCGGTCCGGTTCGCAGAGCTTCGGCAGAAGGAGGCCTTCCGTGGGCTGCCGGGTGTGTTCGCCGACGCGTTGCCCGACGCGTTCGGCAAGACGGTCATACGGGCCTACTACACGTCGCGTGGCGAGCTCGAACGTGCGTTCAGTCCGGTCCAGCATCTGCTCTATGTGGGCGAGCGTGCGATCGGCGCGCTCACCTTCCATCCGGCCGAGGAGCTGCCGGTCCGTTCGGCCGAGGTGGAGGCGCTCGAGGTTGCACGCCTGGTCGCCGACGCGAGGCGGATCGTGCACGGCGAGGCCGAGGTCGCGATTCCCGAGATCTTCCGGATCGGGTCGTCCGCGGGCGGCGTGCGTCCCAAGGCCGTGGTGCTGCACAACGTCGCGAGCGGGGAGGTGCGCTCCGCGTTCGCGACACCTCGACCGGGTGACGTCCCGGCCATCCTCAAGTTCGACGGCGTCGGTGGCGACACCTCCGCCTCCGGCCTCGGTGATCCGCAGCCGTTCAACCGGATCGAGGCCGCCTACAACGACATGGCGGACGAGGCCGGCCTCGCGGTCGTCGATCTCTCGGTACTCGAGAGCCTCGAGGGTCACGCGCACCTGCTCGTTCGGCGCTTCGACCGCATCGCCGACGGCTCCGGCTTCCGCTCTCTCCACCAGCACACGCTCGGCGGGCTGCTGCACGTCGACTACAACGCCCCGGGCGCGAGCAGCTACGAGGAGTACCTGCGTACGATGCTCTCCCTGGGCCTCCCCCCTGCGTCCCTCGACGAGGGATTCCGACGCATGGTCTTCAACGTGCTCGCGGTGAACCAGGACGACCACGTGAAGAACCTCTCGTTCCATATGGATGCGAGCGGAAGGTGGTCTCTGACACCGGCCTACGACCTGACGTTCGCCAGGGGTCGTGGCTACACCCGATCCCACCAGATGCGGGTGAGGGACAAGCGCGAAGGGATCACCTACTCGGATCTGGTGGCGGTAGCGCGAGCGTTCGGCATCCGAGCGCCGGCTCGGATCATCGAGCGCGTCCAGGACGCCGTGTCCCGGTGGCCGGACCTCGCGGCGCGATATGGAGTTCCGGACGAGGACGTGCTCCGCGTTCAGGGAGAGCTCGATACGAGGGCGCGATCGGCGCGTCGACCCCTCCGCGCCTGAGCGATCCGATCCGCGCCGGGAGGCTGCCTCGTCGCCTACTCCACCCGCAGCGAACGCGCGGGATCGACCGACGCGGCTCGGCTCGCCGGCGTCCACGCGGCCGCGAGGCTGACTGCGACGAGCCCGAGCGCGACGGCCACGTAGGTGCTCGGCTCCGTCCCGGTCGAGCCGAAGACGAAGCGCGAGAGCCCACGTCCGGCGGCCCACGCCAGAGGCAGGCCGACCGCCAGACCGACCGCGACGACCGCGAGCGTCTTCCCGAGCACCTCTGTGCGTAGCCGGGCTCCGTCGGCTCCGAGCGCCATCCGGATCCCGAGCTCGGGGACCCGGCGTACGACGCTGTAGGACGTCGCGGCGTACACGCCGATTACGGCGAGGAAGAGCGCCACGCCCGCCATGACGCCGAGGAGCTTCGAGAGTCCGCCGAGGAGCGCGGCCGACTGAAAGACCACGTCCGGCAGGGGCCGCACGTCGCGCAGCGCCGGACTTCCGTCGAGGGCTGCCACCGCGCGTCGGAGCTCGGCGAGGGGTGGCGCCTCCACCGTGGACACGACGACGACCGAAATCGTGCGGCCCGGCCACTGCGCCAGGGGCAGGTAGAGGGTGGGTCGGGGCTCGTTCCGAGCCCCGAGTTCCCGGACGTCGGGCAGGACGCCGACGATGCGTGCGCTGCGCCCTTCGACCTCCAGGCTCTGGCCGACGGGATCGTCGGTGCCCAAGAGCGCACGAGCCAGGGACTCGTTGACGAGCGCGACGGCAGCGGCGGAGGCGTCGTCCGCGCTCGCGATGCCTCGACCGCGCACCGGGTGCACGTCGATCGCGTCGAAGTACTGTGGGTCCGCGACGCGGGCCATCACGCGGGCGGCC
>JANQME010000312.1 GCA_028280205.1 Longimicrobiales bacterium | reverse complement strand
CAGTTGACGGACAAGGCGCGCGCGGCCGGCGCCGAGCGAGGCCCGGACCGCCGCCTCGCGCTGCCGGTTGGCGCCCCGGGCGAGCAGGAGGCCCGCCAGGTTGGCGGTGGCGATGAGGAGAACGAGCAGCACCGCGGCGAGGAGCGCCCAGACGGAGCGGGTCGCGTCGGGGTTCGTGCGGGCCTCCCGGAACGTCACGACCTGGGCACCGGCGATCAGGCGTTCGGCACCCACCGGAGGTGGGAAGCGCTCCATCACCGTCGCGCCGAATGCCGCCACTTCCCCCTGCGCCTCCTCCAGCGACGCACCCGGTGCCAGCCGGCCGGCCACGAAGAAGTGCTGGTTCCAGGCGTCCTCGAGCATGCCCGGCTCCTCGACCTCCCAGAGCGCGGACATCGGGATCCACACGTCGGCACCGCCGGAGACCCCACGATAGCCCGCCTCGACCACGCCGAGGACGCGGAAGCGGAGACGGTCGAGCGTGAGGACCGAGCCGACCACGTTCGGGTCGCGACCCATGCGCGTCTCCCAGAACGCATCGCTGACCAGCGCGACCATGTCCGGGCCGCCGTCGTACGCCTCTTCCGCGCCGAACACGCGGCCACGCTGGGCGCCGACGCCGAGGAGCGGGAAGAGTCCGGGGGTGGCCACCTCGACCGGGATCACCGCCGGATCCCCGAGCTCCGTGAGCGTCATCGTTCGCGACGCGTAGCCGGCCAGACCCTCGATCGACGCCACGCTCTCGTCGAGCGCCCGGAAGCGGGGGTACGACCAGACGCTCGTGTTCATCTCGGATTCCGAGGCACCGAAGAGCATGTCGACCACGACCAGGCGATCGGGCTCGGGGTAGGGCGGATCGGAGAACGCCGTCTCCTGGGCGACGCTGAAAAGGGCGGTGCTGGCTCCGATCGAGAGCGCGAGCGTCGACACCGCCGCCGCGGTGAAGGCCGGGCTGCGCCGCAGTGTACGCGCGGCGAAGCGGACGTCGTGGACCATAAGCTCCATCCTCCACCCCTCCCTTCGTTCCCCAATCGCGTCCAGCCACGCACCGACGAGGAAGAGTGCGAGGCCGCCGGGGCGGCCGTCGCCCGTCCGAAGCTGCCAGAGCTCCGCCTCCCACTCGCTCCTCCGTTCCGCCCGGAGGTGTGCCGGGACCAGGACGGCGGCGCCCCGCAGGAGTCGGCGGCTCCAGCGGGTGATGCGGTCCGACGGCCAGCGCGGCGACATCTCGGCTTCAGCCCGCCGGCGAGATCCGGGCCGTCACGTCGACGCCCAGCGCCTCGAACCGTTCGAGCGCCTCGCTGAGCGCCTCCGCTCCGGCGGGCGTCAGCTCGTAGTAGCGTCGGCGCGGCCGTCGCTCGGCCGCGGCGATCTCGGCGTCCTCCCAACGGCCCGCAACGTGCCCGCGCCGCTCGAGTCGGCGGAGCGTCGTGTACACCGTGCCCGGCAGGAGCTCGGTGCGGTTCACGATGTCGAGCCCGTACCGAACCCCGCGATCCAGCGCGGTCAGGATCAGCACGGTGGTCACACCCAGCGGTCGGCTCACTCGTCCCCCTCGTCGTCCGGCGCGCAGCAGTCCGTGGTCGCAGGCCACGTCCAAGCCTAAGCAGGCCGGACCGACTTGCCCTACTATCTCACAGTGCACACTATATAACACTTCTTTGATCGCTGCTCAAACGGGAAGCCCGGGAGGATGGGATGAGGACACGGATGGAGCGCGCCGCGATGGCTGCCACCCTGGTGCTGATGGCAATCGCCTCGCCGGCGACGGGTCAGCACGAACGGAGCCACGAGTCGGCCTCGAACGAAGCGCCGACGCCGATCGAGATCCCGCTGCGCGTCGAAGGCGGCCGGCTGATGGTCACCGCCGAGGACGTCGCGGACGGGCGGTACGACTTCGTGCTCGGTCTCGGGATGGCCATCCTGACCGAGTCGGGCGCGGCCCGGATCGGGGACCGACGCGGCGCGCTCACCCTCGGCGGCATGCCGGTGCGTCTGGACGGCGCCGCGGAGGTTCCGGACGACCACCTCGGCGGCACGGACGCGGTGGGCGTCCTGGGCGGCGAGACACTCAACCGCTTCGACATCCTCATCGACGCACCGGGCGGCCGACTCCTCCTGAAACCGAGCAGCCGAGCGGTACGGTGGGACGGGATCGCGCTCTCGGGCCCCGTGCCCCTGCGGCTCGTTCACGACCAGCGTCGGCTTCTCGAGCTCCAGGAGGCCACCGGCGAGGGTACCGCCGAAGTCGACGTCGGCCCGCAGGAGCACGTCGTGGA
>JANQME010000369.1 GCA_028280205.1 Longimicrobiales bacterium | reverse complement strand
CGACCGGTACCCGCACATCGACGCCCAGGCGCTCGATCAGGCGTCGGCGCCCCCGTCGGTCGCGCCCGGCGACCAGCCGGTCCAGCTCTACCGCTTCGAGGACGACCCGGTCTTCCGCCAGCAGGTGGAGGGCTTCATCCAGGCCGACGCGGTCGCGGACGGCCCGGGCGGGCAGGTACGGGAGTCGGGGTGGTTCCGATACCTCCAGGAGGGGGTCGACTACTACGTGCACCCGAGCGGGCTGTGGGTCGCGCTACGGCAGCCGCTCCGACGGGAGGAGATGTTGGCGGTGACGTACATCACCGCGGTCGGCGACACCGTGGGCGACTACAACCCCGAGTTCATCTACAACGCGGGTGGGCGACCCGAGCTCCGGCTCCTCAAAGCGTCGGGCGCCAACCACCAGCCCGGCCGGCCGACGTGGGATCTGGAGATGAATCAGGTCTACCGGGTGACCGGATCTCCGGACGTGGAGCCCGCGTCCGTGGAGCTCGAGATCTCACTCGGCGAGCGCTCGGCGGGGCGCACCTTCAAGCGGCGTCCCTCGGGCGAGGACATCACGTACCTGCGCCTCCTCGGTCTCGACGAGGAGGCGCCGATCGACCGTCTGGACCCCGCCTTCCTCTACACCGCTCAGGAGGACGTCTTCCTCGACCAGCCTCCGGTGCAGGGGACGTTCGTGGTGTTTCCCACGCTGCGCCCCTTTGCCGAGCCGCCCCCCGTCCCGTCCCTCGGCCTCGACGAGACGGTCACCGCGCAGATCCTGGGCGACGACGCCAACCCCCGGATCTACTTCGAGGAGGACCCGTTCGAGCGGGACAACTCGGGACGCTTCCGGCTCACGCTCTCCTACCGGATCCGCTCCGAGGGTCTCATCTCCTCCTTCTCGCTCGGCGCCTTCGGCATCCGGGACGGGAGCGAGCGGGTCTTCCTCGGTGACCGGCTCCTGACGCGCGGCACCGACTACGAGATCGACTACGACGTCGGTCAGGTCGTCCTGCTGCAACCCGAGCTCCTCTTCGCCACGGCCCCGGGCGCGTCGGTACGGGCGACGTGGGAGCAGCGTTCTCTCTTCCAGCTCTCGCCCACGCAGGTCTTCGGCGTGCGCACCCACTCGGATCTGGGCTCGCGGGGCGGGATCGACCTCCTCGGGCTGTACCAGGCCGAGCGCACCGTCGTCACCCGGTCGCTCCTGGGGACGGAGCCGGGGGCCGCGATCGTGGGTGGGCTGAGCGGGCGCTACGGCTCGCCGATGCCGTGGATGGACCGCTTTCTGGAGTCGGTGCCGGGGCTCAACTTCTCGGGTGCCTCGACCTTCGCGGTGGACGGGGAGGTCGCGTTCTCGCTGCCCAACCCCAACACGCAGGGTGTCGCCTTCGTCGACGACTTCGACGGAGCCGCGACCGTCCCCGTCTCCCTCGCGGCCGCCGGGTGGCAGCTCGCCTCGGCGCCGGCGTTCCGCGACGGGGCGGAGACCGTGCTCCCGTCCCCGCTCGACGAGACGACGAGCGGGTCACTCGTTTGGCAGGACCGGTGGGTCATCCAGGCGCCCGGAGGCGACAGCATCGGCGTCCACGACGGCCTGCTGCCCCGCACCGACGTCGACAACCAGATCCGGGTGGCGGGTGCCGAGGTCCAGGAGCCCGGCCTGCTCATGACGCTCGATGCGCCGTCCGGGGGGGGCGGGACGGCGTGGAGGGGCGTCACGACCGTGCTGTCCACGAACGGGCTCGACCTCACCAAGACGGACTTCCTCGAGTTCTACGTGGCGGGCTCGCAGTCGATCGAGCTGGTCGTCGACCTCGGGGTCGTGGGAGAGGACGCCTTCTTCGTGGACGAGAACGGGAACCCGAGCGGGGTGCGCGGCGACGGGCGGGCGTGGGGTCTGGGCCGCCTCGATCAGGAGGCCGACCCTCGTCTCGGTGAGATCTGGAGTACGAGCCGGGACGAGCTCGGCGTGTGGGCCGAGCGTTGTCGTTCGCAGCCCGGGGGGATCTTCCCGATCGGGGACGAGCGCGCGTCGTGCACGGCGGGCAACGGCCGCCCCGACACCGAAGACCTCGACGTCGACGGAAACCTCGACGTCCAGGAGCGGCATCTGCGCTGGACCGTCGCGCTGGACGGGACCTCTCCCTTCCTGGAGCGGACACGCAGAGAGACGGGGACGGACTTCCAGCTCTACCGGATCCCGCTCCGCGGGGTGGACGGAACGGAAGTCGGCGGGAGCATCGGCGAGGCGGATCTGCGCAACGTGCGGCACCTGCGCGTCACGGCCGCCGGTCCCGCCGGGCGGGTCCAGCTCGCGCGGATGCGGCTGGTCGGCTCGCGCTGGATCAAGCGGGCCGCCGAAGGCGTCCTGGAAGGCATCGCCGGCGACACGCTGTCCGGCACGGGTTCGGTCGAGGTCGCGTCGATCTCCGCGGTGACGTCGGAGGAGTACGTCTCCCCGCCCGGCGTTCTGGAGCAGCTCGCCGATCCGACCCAGACGTTCGCGGGGCAGGGCATCGAGTTCAACGAGAAGTCGCTCGGGATCACCTTCCAGGGTGTGCCGGACGGCGCCCGCTCGGAGGTGTACTTTCGCTTCCCGCAGCGCCCGCGCGACTTCCTGCAGTACCGGGAGGCGCGCCTGTGGGTCGTGGCGCGCTCGGGGGACTTCGGCCCCACGCGGCCCAACCGCTTCTTCTTCAAGGTCGGGAACGACTCCGAGAACTTCTACCTGTACCGCACGCCCCTCTCGACCCCGGTGGGCTCCGGGCTGAGCGCACCCGACTGGCTCCCGGAGGTCGTGGTGGACTTCCGCCAGTGGCTCGAGCTGCGCCGCGTCGCGGAGGAGCGGATCTCCTTCAACCCCCCGGGGCCCGGAGATCCGCCGGTCACCGTGTGGTCCGCCGACTCGACGTATGCGGTCGTCCTCGCGGACCGGGGCCGCGCGCCGAATCTGGCCGCCGTGCGGGAGCTCTCGGTCGGGGTCTGGAACGAAACCGGCCTTCCCGCGGACGGCGAGATCTGGATCAACGAGCTGCGCCTCTCCGACGCGATTCGGGACGCCGGCATGGCCGGCTCGTTCAACGCCGAGGTGAACGGGGCCGGCGTGGTGCGTGCGCGGGTGAACGTGACCAACCGGGGGGCCTTCTTCCGGCAGCTCCAGGACCGGGCCACGTTCCAGGACGACCGGACCGTGAACGTCTACTCCTCGCTGGCGGTGGACCGCTGGCTCCCGAGCGCGTGGGGCCTGGACCTTCCCGTGACGTACGAGCACGCGCGGGCCACGCAGGCCCCGGTTCTCCTTGCCAACTCGGACGTACTGGCCGAGGAGATCCCGAATCTGCGCGACATCGAGGCCGTGCAGAACCGGATCGGCGTGTCGATGCGCAAACGCACGCGCAGCGCGGACCCGGTGGTGTCGTTTCTGATCGACGGCCTCGACGCACGCGCATCGTACGCGCGGGCCTCCGGCTCCACGGTGACCACGGAGGACGCCTCCCGGACCGTCGAGGCGGGCGTCG
>JANQME010000358.1 GCA_028280205.1 Longimicrobiales bacterium | reverse complement strand
GGGCCTCCGCCTCCGTCGCGCCAGAGGCGAGCAGGACCGCGCCGCAGAAGAAGACGATCCGCTCCAAGCCCGACCGCGACGCCGCAGTCCACCCCGTCGCCCGACGGACCGGGCTCACGAGCCACCCCCGGGCCACGGGTTCGCAAAGCCCGGGTTGGTCAGGAAGGTCGAGTCGGTGAGAGCGCGCAGGTAGGCCAGGACCGCGGCTCGCTCCCGGGTCGTGAGGGTGAAGCCACGCACGAAGCCGCTCTTGTTCGGGTTCTCCGACCCGACGCCGACGAAGGGCCCCTCCGTGACGGTTCGTCCGCCCGCCGCGTAGTGATCGAGCACCTCATCGAGCGTCGCGATGCTCCCGTCGTGCATGTAGGGCGCGGTCACCTCGATGTTGCGCAGCGTCGGAGCCTTGAAGCGCCCCATGTCCTCCGGGCGGAGGGTGAACTGGTGCAGCCCGGTGTTGTGCGGCGGGTAGCCCCCATTCCCGTCGATGTTGTAGAGGCCGTTGTTGTGGAACTCGACCTCGGGCGCGCTCTTCCCCTCGAAGTCGAAGGTCCCGGTGAAGCCCAGACCGCCGTGACAGTGGAAGCACTCGAGTCGCTCGGAGAAGAAGAGCGCCTGACCGAGTCGGGCCTCCTCGGAGAGCGCCGTCCGGTCGCCGCGGCGGTAGCGGTCGACGGGCGAATCTCCGGAGATCAGGGTGCGCTGGAAGCCGGCGATCGCCTTCGTGATCGTCTCGACCGAGAAGGGATCGGCCCGCTCCGAGAAGGGATCGGTCCGCTCCGGGAAGGCTCGCGTGAAGAGCTCCTGGTAGACGGCGTCCGCCCGGAGTCGCTCGAGCAGCTCGTCCTCCCGCCCGGAGAGCCCGAGCTCGACCGGGTCCTCGCCGAAGAGCGGCGTCAGCGACTGGTGGGCCAGATCCCGCTCGTTCGGGTTGGCCCAGTTCAGCACCGGCTGATACCCCACATTCGTGAGGCTCATGCTGTTGCGGGGGTGGGCCTCCCCGGTCGACCCGATCCCGACGGTCCGCCCGTCGGTGAAGGCCAGCTCCTGCTTGTGGCAGGAGGAGCAGCTCTGCGTCTCGTTCCCGGAGAGACGCGGGTCGTGGAAGAGGTGTCGCCCGAGCTCCACGAGCGCGTCGGACATCGTCTCGTCCTCCGGCACCCTCGGCGCCGGGAAGCCCTCCGGGAGCCGCCAGTCGTAGCTGCCCCCGACCTCGATCGGGGCCGACGCCGGCCCCAGCACCTCGTCGCCACCGCAGGCGAAGCACGCCCAGACGAGGGCCGCGACCGACGTCGCGACCCCCGCCCGAACGATGCGGTGGCCGGTCACCGCGCGAGTCATCGTCGACTCCGGGTCAGCGGACGCTGAAGAAGGTCTGCCCGTTCGCGGCGGAGCCCTCGTAGTCGAGACCGAAGGCGTTCATGACCGTGGGGCACTGCGGGTCCCCGGGGAAGGACATGCACCCGCGCGCGCCCTCGTTCTGCGTCACGTCCACCCCCGCCAGGAGGCGTCCGTAGTCCGCGACGATCCGCCCCGACGCGAGGTCGAAGCTCTGGAAGGTCACCGTGGGCCGGTGCGGGTTGGCGCACGAGGTGGCCGGGACGGTCGGGTCCCCGCTCGGGGCGCACCCGGTGCTGCCGAGGTGCACGAACCACCCCTGCGGCTGCGCCTCGGAGGTGTGGTCGATTCGGGCGAACTTGTAGCCCGCGTTCCACGACCAGAAGAGGGCGCTGAGGTCGAGCGGCGCCGTGGCGACGGTCTGATCCATGTGGTTCATCGACTCCGGCACGCCGAGGGTGAAGCGCACGCCGGTGTACTCCCCGGCCGGCGCGGTCCCGCGGACGAGGTCGTTGGTGGCGGTGGTCCCGTTCACGCACGGCCCCGCGCCGTTCTCGAAGTCGAGAAGGACCACACCGTCCCGCTGCCACGGCGAGCTTTCGTCGAGCTCGACCGGCACGGCCGCACCGTTCGTGTCGATCAGCTCGACACCGTGGACGTACATCCGGAAGTCGACCGGGGTGATCGTGGTGCCTTCGGTTCCGACGTTGTCGTAGCTCTGCCCGCAGGCGAAGGCGGCGCCGTTCACGGCGGCTTCGAAGCGGAGGGCGACATCGACCGGGACGGCGGGCTCGGTCATGTCGTCGTCCCCACAGGCGGCAACGACGGTGAGGGCGGCCACGGCGGCGAGAGACGTCAGGGTACGGCTGAAACGGTACGGCATGGGG
>JANQME010000354.1 GCA_028280205.1 Longimicrobiales bacterium | reverse complement strand
GGGATGATCGTGTCGGTCATGAGTGGGTGGGCAACAGGGAAAAAAGAAAGCGGCCGCGACTCCGGGGAGTCGCGGCCGCCGCGTCGTGCTGGGGGCTCTCGCCCCTCGGATCGTCTACCGGTCCATGCGCACGCCGGTCGGGTCGCGCCTCTCCGCGGAGGGGCGACAACAACAACAGAGGCGACAGCACATGGATGTGTTCATGCTCTCAGGGTAGCGCGTCCGGCCGACCGAGTGAATCCCCGTCGGCGCTCATCGACGTAACAAGACCGGAGCGACCGGATCGGTTCCCGGCCTGAGCGGGTGGCGTCAGGGCGTCGAGGCGGCCGCTTCCTCTTCCGGTTCGTCCGATGCGTGAAGCGACCGGACCACGGCACCCTCCAGCTCGGCCGGCAGCGCGACCGACGCCGGCTCGTCCCACGGCCACTGGTCCGGAAGTCCGAGATCCTCCGCGATGCAGCCGTACGTCGTCTCGGCGCTCAGCATCACACCCGGGACGCCCGCGCCCGGGTGCGTTCCCGCCCCGACCAGGTAGAGGCCTGCGACGTCCTCGCTCCGATTCTGAGGGCGGAACCATGCCGTCTGCAGGAGCTTCGGCTCGATCGCGAAGGCGTTGCCCCACGTCGCGTTGAGCTCGGACGCGAAGTCGTCGGGCGTGAAGATGTGCAGGACTTCGGTCTCCTCGCGCAGCTTCTCGAGGCCCCACGCCTCCAGGTAGTCCATCACGCGGTCGGCGAACACCGGACCCATCTCCGACCAGTCGATGCCCGAACGGTTGTTCGTCACCGGGATGAGCACGTACATGCTCTCGCACCCGGGCGGCGCCATCGACGGGTCCGTCCGAGTGGGCGCGTGCAGGTACATCGAGAAGTCGTCGGGGAGGATCTTCCGGTCGAAGATGTCCTTGAGGAGTCCCTTGTACCGCTCGGTCAGGATGAGCGTGTGGTGCTCGAGCTTCGGGTACTGTCGCTTCGTCCCGATGTAGAGGAGGACGCAGCTCATCGCCCACTTCTGCCGGTCGAGCTTCCGGTCGCTCCAGTGCCGCCGATGTTCTCGGTCGACGAGGTGTCGGTACGTGTGGCCGGGGTCCGCGTTGCTCACGACGAGGTCGGCGCGGTGCTCGACCCCCCCGGCCCGGACGCCCACCGCGCGGCCGTTCTCGACCAGGATCGTCTCGACTTCGGCGTCCGTCTCGATCGTCCCACCGAGCTCGGTGAAGAGCTGCCCGAGCGCTTCGACCACCGAATACATGCCGCCGCGTGTGAACCAGACGCCGCCCTCGCGCTCCAGGTACGGGATCATGAGGTAGATCGACGGTGCCCGGAACGGGTTGCCGCCCACGAAGAGCGGGTGGAACGAGAAGAGGAAGCGGTGACGGAAGTCCTTGAAGAAGCGGTTGACGAACGTCGTCACCGGAAGGAAGGCGTTCAGCCGGAAGATCGTCGGCATGAAGCGCACCATCGACTCGAGCGAGTCGAAGGGGCGGGAGCCGAGCCGGTCCGCGATGATCGCATCGTAGATCGGACGCGTCCGGGCGAGGAAGCGGTCCAGATTCTCCGCGTCCTTCTCGTTGAAGCGCGCCATCTGCGCCTTCATTCGCTCGAGGTCGCCCACGTAGTCGATGTGCGTCCCGTCGTGGAAGTAGATTCGGTAGAAGGGATCGAGCGGCACGAGGTCGACGTAGTCGGTGAGGCGGCGCCCACCGGCCCGGAAGATCGAGTCGACGATCTCGGGAGCCGTCACGAGGCTGGGGCCCATGTCGAAGGTGTAGCCCCGATCGCGTAGCTGATACGCGCGCCCTCCGATCTGCTCGCGCTTCTCGAGAAGGGTGACCTGCACACCCGCGGCCTGTAGGCGTACCGCGATCGCGAGGCCGCCGAAGCCGCTCCCGATGACGATCGCCCGCCGCTGTGCCGGCGGGTGCGCTCCGTTTCCGTTCCGACTCATCGAGTCCGGCCTAGGAAGCCCGGCGGGCGTCGAGCAGCCCGGCGCCGGCGAGGAGCACCTTGCGCGCCGTCGACGTGCAGGCCCGGCGGGTGAGGTTGTCGTAATCGTTCCGCTTGATCTCCCGGTGGATGCCCCGGTACGCCGAGGCGGCCGCCGCGACGGGTCGCCGGAAGGACGACGGAAGGGCACGGATGCCGGGCCAGGCCACTTCGTAGTACGCGTCGGCACGCGCGAGCAGCTCGCGGACCGCAGCCCGGTACGGCTCGCGGATCGGCTGCTCCTCGCGCACCATCGCGCCGAGCTCGTCGCGACTCACGCCGTGCTTGTCCAGGAGCTGAACGGGGAGGTACACCCGGTCGCGGAGCCAGTCCTCGCCGACGTCGCGGGCGATGTTCGTGAGCTGCATCCCGTGACCGAGCGCGTGCGCCCGCTCGAGCAGCTCCGGGTCGTCGAGCCCGAAGAGCTGGGTCATCCAGCCGCCCACCGCACCGGCGACCCCGAAGGTGTAGAGCTCCAGCTCCTCCCACGTTTCGTAGATGCGGGGCTGGAGGTCCATCCCGACCCCGTCGAGGAGCG
Organism: Longimicrobiales bacterium; assembly: GCA_028280205.1. Lineage (GTDB taxonomy): Bacteria > Gemmatimonadota > Gemmatimonadetes > Longimicrobiales > Gaopeijiaceae > UBA2589. The sequence continues at coordinate 11,285 of JANQME010000354.1, read as the reverse complement.
CTTCGGGGTAGAGTCGGGCGACGCCCTTGCGCGCGGCCTCCGGCATCACGGTGTCGAGGAGCGGGATGCCCGTCTCGGCGCCGTCGTACGCCGAGAGACTCAGCGAGCGCCACACGGTCAGGCGGCGGGTGAGCACGGCCGGCGAGGGCGAGTCCGCCGGATCGTCGACGATGTCGTCCGTGAAGCGACAGTAGGCGTACAGTCCGGCCACCAGCCCGGCCTCGCGGGGGGGAAAGAGGCGCGCGGCCAGGTGGAACGTCCGGGCGTGCTCGCCGAAGTACGCCGACCAGTCCCTCGGCCCACCCAGTCGGGCCGCGAGCCGTCGGACCTCGACCTCTTCGATCGCGAGCGCATCCCTCTCGGCCTCGGCAACCCTGCCGGCATGCTCGCCTCGTGTATCACCGCCGCCGGCGTCGGTCTCGCGGGAAGCGCCGGCGACGGTCTTCGCGGGCCGAGCCGCGACGGATCTCCGGTCCGGCAGGTCCGACTCCTGGCGAGTCACACCCTCTTCGGCCGCGCCCACGCACATCGAGAGCAGCCTGCCCAGCGACTCCGTGTCGGCGCCGACGCGCGAAGCGTACTGGAGCAGGAGGCGCTGGCGGTCGCGCAGGATCTCCAGCCCGCGCCGGGCTGCGGACGGTCGGCCGGGCCGGGCGCGAAAGATCGCCTCGGCGATCGCAGCGTCCTCCAAGCCGAAGTCGTCCACTGCGGCGAGCTCGAGAACCCAGCTCCACTTGTGCTGTCGGTAGTCCTGGAGCGGCGGCTTCCCGGTCTCGGCGGAGGTGCAGTAGTCGAGGAGGTCGTCGATGCGCTGATACAGGTTGCCGAAGGAGCAGCCGAGGCAGTGGCGCAGCTCGGTCTGCCCCATCGCTCCGACCGTTCCGCCCAGCACGGCCGCCGCGCCGAAGAGCTCTCCGGACTTCCCCGTAATCGCGGTGTCGTACTCGGTGAGTGACATGACCCGCCCCGCACGCGTCTCCTGCGCGATTTCGCCCGCGACCGTGCGTTCGACCGCCTCCGTGAAGCGCGCGAGGAACTCGAAGGAGCCGGACGCCGCCGCCACGCGGTACGCAGCGGTCAGGTAGTGGTCGCCCTGGACGAGGGCCAGCGCGATTCCGTCGGAGGCCGCCACCGTCGGATGTCCTCGGCGCTGAGCCGCCCGATCGATGACGTCGTCGTGCAGGAGAGACGCCTCGTGCACCATCTGGATCGCGAGCGCCCCGTGCCAGAAGCGCTCGTCGAGGTCCGTCCATCGAGAGGACGGCATCATGGCGAGGGCGTAAAGCGGACGGAGGAGCTTGCCCTCGAGCGGTGGCGCGGGGATCTCTCGGGCGCGGAGCTCCTCGGCGATCGGTTCGAGGCCGGCCCGGACCACGTCGTAGGCGGTGTCGGACGCGCGTTTCGGCGACCAGTCCGTCGCCAACCCCGAGGTCATCGGCTCCCCGCCGGCGTCGGAAGGGCGTCGGAGCCCCGGCCCGAAGGTGCGGTTGGGGAGGAGCGCAGGAGCCGAACGACGGCCACCACCAGCCCGATGGCTGCGAGCGTCGTGATCACGCCGAGCCAGGCACCTGCGGCGGCGAGCATGCCGAGCGGCATGAGGAGTACGATTCCGTAGTACGCAGCCATGAGCGGGACCGGAAGCCGGTCGAACCGGATCCGACCGGCGAAGGCCTCGAGCACGATCATCAGTGCGAGACCGGTCACGAACCAGCCGACCAGATTCATCCACGGCATCCCGTAGTACGGCCCGCTCTCGTGCCAACGCCAGTACGAGGTGAGGGAGCTCATGGCGGGGTCGAGCGCGAGATCCCAGAGGACGAGCCCGAGCGCGGCGAGCGTGACGCGGGCCGCACGCCGGTCGGGGAAGGCTGCCCATGCCAGCACCCAGCAGGGGACCGACATGAGGAACCAGCTCAGCGGGATCAGGGCCGGGACGCGCGGACCCACCCGGATCCCGAGCAGCGTCGTGTACTCGTAGCCGCCGAAGGGGATGCCGTAGCCCGTCCCCAGGTGCTCCGAGACGAAGGACACCACGTAGGTCGCGGCGAGCGCCGGGAGCCAGCTCCACCCGATCCGCGTCACGAGGATCGTCGCGAGCGCGGCGAAGCAGAGGACGATGTGGATCTGCGCGAAGAAGCGGAACGAGACCGGAAAGAAGCCCGCCGCGATCGGGATCGCCGCCAGGTTGGCCGGACGGAGCGCGAAGAGCGCGTAGCCGGTCAGAGCGACGAGCGTGAAGCCCGCGAGAACCGCGAGCCCCGTCGTCTCGATGCGGCGGAGCGGCTCCCGGTCCACCTCCGCGCTCGTCACGCGGCCCCCGCGGCCGCGGGAGCGGCGGTCATGGGGTATCCCAGACCCCCGTCCAGCGCCTCCTCGAAGGCGCCGACCGAAGGGAGGAAGGCGACGGAACGGAACGGCGCGTCGTGGACCGCGCCCTCGAGCGAGAGCGGCCGGAGGCCACCGAACGCGACCGCGTACGGGCGAGCGCGGTTGTACTGCTCGCTCAGAACGGAGAGAGAGCGCGTGACGTCGCCCAGCGTGCCGGAGGGCGGAAGGGAGATGCAGACCAGGGATGCTTCGCGGCTGCGCTGGATCATCGCGAAATCCTCCATGGGAACGTCGGGGCCGGGATAGTAGACCCCCCAGCCTCGTCGTTCCAGGAGCATGCGGATGCACAGCGCACCCAAGCTGTGCCGGTTGCCCTGCATCGTGCCGACCACCGCGACCGGCGGACCGTGTTTGCACGCCCCGAGCGGGGTCGTCTGTTCCGACGCGCGCACGTCCATCTGCTCTCGCCTCAGGGCCAGGAGGGTGCCCGTGATCGCCTCGGTGACCATGTGCTCGTCGCCCACCCGAAGACGCCCCTTCTCCCACTCGTACCCGACAGAGGAGAGGAGGCCTCGGACGGCCGAGTCGCAGAAGTCGGCGAAGGTGATGGAGTCGATGCGCCCGAGAGCGAGGTAGAGCTGCTCAAGACGCTCGAACTCTCCGCGCCGCACCCACTGCATGGCCAGCACGACCAGCTCCCGATACGAGCCCTCGTCGAGGATGGCCCGCAGCACCGTCCAGACGTGCGGCTCGTAGGGGTGGAAAGGCGAGAGCACGGTACCGATGCCCCGGACCCGAGCCAGAGCCATCGCGGCGTCGATCGAGATGCGACGGTGCCCTCCGGGCGTGAGCTCGGAGTCGAGCTCGCCGTCGTTGCACCACCGCTTCACCGTGGACGGGTGCACGTCGAGCAGCTCTGCGGTCTCGGTGCTGGTCAGCGCAACGCGGTCGGGAATTCGCTCCATTGGGCCACCTCGAACGGATCCGGAGTTCCGTTCACCTCGTGTTCCGCACCTCTAAACGATCATATTGGTGATTTTGAACGGTTCTTGTGTCCGCCGCAAGAGGTCAGCTTCCCGGCACCAGGTCTCCGTCCTCGGTGAGGGCGGGGTAGGGCCGGCCTTCTCGTCGGCGCGCCGAAGCGATCGACGGGTACGCCCACTCGAAGAGCCTGCGTTGCAGGTCTTCGGCCTCCAGACGACTCGTCTCGAACATCCCCGCGTCCTCGCGCTGGCGCTTCGCCTCGAAGAGCAGGAGCGCCGTGGCGACGGAGACGTTGAGCGAGCGCACCATACCCGCCATGGGAATGTGCACGTGTCGGTCCGCGACTTCGAGGGCCTCGTTCGACACGCCGTGCAGCTCGGCGCCCATGATCAGCGCGATGGGGCGCGTCCAGTCGAGCGCGCGGAAGTCGAGCGCCTCGGGGTGCGGGTGGGCGGCCACGAGCTCGAACCCCTCGCTCCGCAGGTGCGTCGTTGCGGACGCGACGTCCGGGTGGCGGTGCACGTCCACCCACTTCTTGGTGCCGGCGGAGGTTCCGTGGTGCACGTCGAGGCCCCCGTCCGGTGGCACGACGTGGACGCCCAGGACGCCGGTCGCGTCGCAGCTGCGCAGGATCGCCGAGAAGTTGTGGGACTTGTTCACCCGGTCCATGAGCACCGTGAGGTCCGGCTGGCGTCGGGTGAGGGCGGATCGGAGACGCCGGAACCGCTCGGGGGTCACGCGAGGCTGTGGTGGAGAGGCAGGATCGCCTCGATTCTGCGTGCGACACGAAGCGCAGAGCTCGCCGCCGCCTCGAGGAGCGGGATCCCCGAGGCCGCGTAGGAGCCGATCGGCCAGACCCGGCGGTCTGGATCGTCGCACAGATCCGAGAGCGTCTGCGGGAGGTCGTGGGTGTCCAGCGTAACGACGGGTCGCGCCACGGCCGCGTCCGCCACGACCGTATCGGGGTCGGGCTCGACGAGCGGGTTCCACGTCTGGAAGGTTGGGGGCCCGTCTCCGAGATCGGGCTGAACCCGGTTCATCCAGATCGTGGCCATGGGGGCACCGTGCGCTGCGGAGCGGAAGACGTTCACCGGACGCCACGAGCTCCGGTCGGCGGGTGCGAGCGCCGGATCGCTGTGGACGACCACCCGGCTGGGTTCGTGGGGGACCCGATCGAGGAGCCCCGACACGGTGTCGTCGCCCTCGAGCAGGTCCACCGCCTGATCGGCTCGCGTGGCGAGCACGACGTGGTCGAATCGCTCCGCTTCACCGCGGTCCCGAACGACGAGCGCGTGGTCGGGTCGAGCGACCACGCGCTCGACCGGGGAGCCGAAGCGCACCTCGGCCGCCCGGCGCAGCAGCCGCATGGCGACGTCCTGGGAGCCGCCGACCGAGCGCATGACCCCGCGCGTCGTCACACCCGAGCAGAGGTAGCGGATCACCACGTCCGCCGGGTAGCGTCGAACCCGTTCGACGGTGCACGTGCACACCGTCGCGTACGCCGGGAGCACGAAGCCCTCGACGAAGGGCTCCGAGAAGCCCTCGTCCTCGAGGTAGGACTGCAGCGTGCACCCCTTGGCCCGCCCTTCGGCCAGATGGGTGGGGCCGACCCGGTGCAGGCGCACGAGGTCGCGCGTGATCGCCCGGGCCTCGGCGCCGGCCAGGTCTCGGGGCGCGAGCCAAGGCAGGGACCGGCCGGCGATCCGGACGTTGCGGTAGCGGAAGTACGTCGCCCCATCCAGGTGCGTGAACGAGGTGGCGTAGTCCACCGGGACGACGCCGATGCCGGCCGCGCGATAGAGCGCCAGAAGCGTGGGGTAGTAGGCAGACGTGAAGACCCGCAGCGGCACGTCGACGAGCGCATCCTGGCCCGGGGGCCCGAGCCGGATGCTGTGCGCCCCGATCCCGGCGCGCTCGGCCGCTTCGAAGACCGTGACCCGGGTGCTGCGGCCGAGCATCCAGGTCGCCGCGAGCCCGGCCAGGCCGGAGCCGACCACCGCGATGCTCGGGCCGTCGGGACGCGCGCTCCCGCTCACGGACGCTTCGTCGCGCGGACGATCGCGTAGCCGAGCCCGCCGGTCGCGGCCAGATGCCCGGCGAGACGGCCGGTGAGGCGTAGGGTGAGACACACGCTCCGTGTTTCGATGCCGCGGTCGCGCGCTCCGTTGGCGAGGCCGGGGCCGGATCGGCTCCATTCGGAGAATCCGCCGAGCACCGCGTCCGTGCAGTCGTCGATGCCGACGTCTTCGAAGCCGAGCACCGCAAGCTCCGCGTACCAGCCAGCCTCGGTGAGCAGGTTCGCGCGAGGGATGTCGAAGGCGGGAGCGACGGCGCACACGAGACGGGCGGGCACGCCCGTGCCGAGCACGAGGTCTGCGAGCGCGATTCGACCGCCGGGGCGGAGCGCCGTGTGAACCCGCCGGAGAAACGTGCGGCGGCTCCTGAAGAAATAGGCCGCGTCGAGCGAGAGAGCCCGATCGAAGGACTCCGGCTCCATCGGGTGCCGGGTTGCGTCCCCCTGCCGCACCACGATGCGCCTCCCGACTCCGTCCGCTGCGGAGAGCGCCCGGGCGCGGTCGGCGAGCACGGCGTCCCGCTCCACGGCCTCCACGGCGGCCACGCCGAAGTGCTCGACCCAGAGACGGAGCTGATCGCCGGCCCCGCACCCCGCGTCGAGGACGCGCTGGCCGGGGGCGAGCCCGGCCGCGCGCCCGAGCCTCAGGGCGAGAGCAAGCGCTGCGTCGTCGTACCGATGTGCGCGGCTCCAGTCGCCGAGGTTGCCCCAGCGGGCGTCGGTGTCGGCGGGGGCGAGCTGCTCCACGGGCGGTGCGAAGGCCATGCCGGGATCTATCGCATCGGGCGCGTGGAGGTCTACGCCTCGCGCCGGTGGACGAGCACGGGGATGGAGGCTCCGCGGACCACCTTGTCCGTGGTACTGCCGAGTAGGGCCCGCGGAAGGCCGGACCGTCCGTGCGTCGCCATCACGATCAGATCGCACCCAACCTGATCGGCCTCCGCGAGGATGGCGCGCGCCGGCTGTGCCGAGACGGTCACGCGCGTCTCCACGTCCCGCCCCCGCTCGTTCATGTCGCGAGCCACCTCTGCGACGTACTGCTCGGCCTCCTCCGTGCGCGCCCGGACGACCTCGGCGTCGTCCGCCGGCAGGCTGTCGGCCAGGTACGGCCGACTCTTCGAAAGCGGCGGAGCCACGGCTCGGACGAGGACGTACTCCGCGCCGAAGAGCGCGCCCACCGACTCCGCGTGGCGGAGCGCCGCTTCGGCGGGCTCGCTCCCGTCCAAGGGCACCAGGACCCGATGCACCTCCGCTTCCGAGTCGACAGGATCCCCAGCCTCCTCCTCATGGGGCCGCACGAGGAGGACCGGCCGCTCGCCGCGGCGCACGAAGGCGTCGGCCACGCTGCCGAGCCAGGCCCTCGACACCGCTCCCCTCCCATGCGTCGCCATGACCACGAGGTCGGCCTCCACCTGTCCCGCCTCCCCGCGGAGTTGATCCACGACGCCCCCGGTTCGAACGCCTGTCGTCACGGCGCCGCCTGCGTGGGGCTCGACGCGTGCCGCGACCTCGGCCAGGTACGCGGCCGCCCACTCCGAGGCGAGCCCCTCGTGAAGCTCGGAACCGAACGAGCTCCGAGGCTCCCACACCGTTGTGACGTGAAGTGCGGCCCCCGCCCGGCGGCTCAGCGTGAGGGCCTGTGGCAGAGCCGATTCTGCGAAACCGGAACCGTCGAGGGGAACGAGGATCTTGCGGTACACACGGGCTCCTCGAGGGAGTATCGATGGGTGCCGCAGGGGCGGCCGTCGTCCGCGCGGGTTCGATGGCGCGCTCCGGTGAACGTAGAAGGAAGGACGAGCTCGGGTCCAGGCGGCGGGGGATCGCGATCCCGTCGCGACCTCCGCCTTCGGGTCGCCTCGCCATGTGGGTGCACGCCTTTCGTCGTCGCGAAGCGGGTCGATCTTTCGGGTACCTACGTCGGCCGAGCTGTAGCAGACGGCCGGCCGCCCCGGCAACCGACCCGAGCAACCGAACATGAGCGACGCCCTCCTTCCTCCTCTGGCCCTCCACGGCTGGTACATGCTCACCCAGTTCGTCGATCTCCCGACGCCCGACGAAGAAGAAGACGTCGACGGTCGGCACGCTCGGCTGGGCGCCCTCGCGGAGGTGCTCGCCGGATGGTCCGATCTCGGAGACTCCGGGTGGAGTGCCCTCTACCGGGTCGTGGGTGGTGGTACCGACTACATGCTCGTTCACCTCCGTGCCACGCTCGACGAGCTCGGTGAGGTCGAGCGAAAGCTGCGTCTCCATGCCTCGAGCCGGGACCTCGTCGTGACGGGTGACTACGTCTCCGTCGTGGAGCTCGGCCTGTACGGCCACACCCTCGGGCTGGCGAACCGCGCGCAGGCCGAGGGCATCGAGCTCGGCACCACGGAGTGGGCGGAACGGGTGGACGCTTTCCTCGAAGAGCAGAAGACGTCGGCGTACAGCCTCCGTCGTCTCTATCCGCGGCAGCCCGACGACATGCCGTACGTCTGCTTCTACCCGATGAACAAGCGACGGAACGTCGAGCAGAACTGGTACACGCAGTCCCTGGCCGAGCGCGCCCGACTCATGCAGGAGCACGGCAAGACCGGACGCGCCTATGCCGGGAAGGTATCTCAGATCATCTCGGGCTCGGTCGGCCTCGACGACTGGGAGTGGGCCGTGACGCTCTTCGCCAACGACCCCCTCCACTTCAAGGACCTCGTCACCGAGATGCGTTACGACGAGGTCACCGCTGTGTACGGCGACTTCGGCAGCTTCTGGGTCGGCCACCGGATCGCCGGCGACGCGCTCGCGCCGGAGCTGACGGGAGCGTAGCGCGGACCGCCCTCGCTCCACGACCGAGGGTCCACGAGGATTCCGCAGGCGTGCGATCGAGACGAGCGGAGAGGAGCCGAGCTGGAAGGCGGGATGCGGCGGGCGAGCCGCGAGGGTGCGCAACACCCGCGGGATCTTGCTGACACCCACGTCTCACCGCGAGTGTCATTTGCGCGGGGCTGTGACGTCATCCGAAGACCCCGCAAGCGATCGTCGTGCGACGCGCTCGCCGGGGTGGTGAAATCGGTAACCACAGGGGACTTAAAATCCCCCGCCCGAGAGGGCTTGCGGGTTCGAGTCCCGCCCCCGGCACTGCGTCGGCGACGCCGTGGCAGGTTGTGTGCGGGGCTCGGGGCGCGCCTTGGCGCGCCGCCCGGGCCGGAGGCACGGGCAGACCCGGAGGGTTCGAACCGAGCGGCCCGGCCGGTGAGCATAGGCCGTCCGGTGCTCCGCGAGCTCGCGGAGGCGCGCAGCGCCGGAGCAGTCCCGCCCCCGGCATCGTTGCAGGACAACGACTTAGGGGCCGCAGCCCGTGCGTTTGGGTCGCTCCCCCGTAGGGACTGGCATCGTAATGGGAATGCCGTATCATTTAAAGGACGCGAGCCCCACCGTCTTCGCGTTCTGAACTGGCTGCTCCTTCCGGCTCCGGCCGGCTTCGCAACGCGCGGTGACCGTTTCAGCCCGTCCCCGGGACCGGTTCCTGTAGACGCTATGACGCTGTCCGAGCTGCACGCCCTCCGCGCGGTTCCCGAAACCGGCTCGGCTCCGTGGCACCTCCGCACCGACGCCGACCTGCTCGCCGGCACCCGCGCCGGCGACGAAGCGTGTTTCGCCGCGCTCTTTCGTCGCTACCACGGCGACCTGCTCGCGTTCGCATCTTCCATCGCGGGCGAGGCCGAGGCGGGGGACGTCGTGCAGGCTGTCTTCGTTTCCCTGTGGGAGTTGCGCCACGACGTGGAGGCGGCACCCACGCTCAAGGCGTACCTCCTCCGAGCGACGCGCAACCGGGCCCTGAACGCACGTCGCGGCCTGCGCCGATGGGCGCTTCGCTTCGTCGGGCTCGATCACGCGGACGCCGTCGCCACCTCGCCTGTCCGGGCCGACGCCGGCGAGCTGGCCCACGCGATCGCGGCGGCGTGCTCTCGCCTCCCCAGTCGACAGCGCGAGGCCTTCGGCCTCCGCCACTTCCATGGGCTGTCATACGCCGAGATCGCAGCAGCGATGGGCGTCTCACCGCGCACCGTCGAGGTGCACCTCGCCAAGGCGGTTCGAACCCTCCGCGAGACCCTCGGGCCCGAGCTGCTGGGTCTGTAGCGAACTCACCCTCGATTCGGTGAGCGGGCGGGAGTAAGGGATCGGCAGCGGTGGCGGTGTTCCCTATGAGAGCACGTCCACCTCAACGCCCGGTCCATGCGTCGACGCGACTGGATCCGCATCTCACGGTATCTCGACGGCGAAGCCACGCTGGCCGAGCGGAGGGAGACGGACGCCTGGCTCGCGGAGGACCCCGCGCGCCGCGAGCTGTTGGATCAGCTGCGCCGGATGCACGATGCGGCCGAGGGCAGCATCGAACGCTCTTCCCCGGCCGCGGACGCGGACTGGGAGCGGATCGCGGAACGGACCACCCGGCTCGATCCCTTTCGAGCGCGACGCATCCATGCTCGTACCGTCGTCCGGGTGAGGCCGTGGTGGCTCGCCCGGCCCTCCTTGGCGGCAGGTCTTCTTGCGGCGCTCGTCGGCATCGGGGCGTGGCTTTCGTGGGCCCGCGGGGGAGTGCCGATCCCATCCACCGCGGCGGCCGTCTCGCAGACCTGGACCACCGAGGCGTCCGAGACGGCGCGGATTGCCCTCGCCGACGGATCCGTCGTTCACCTCGGTCCGGGTAGCACGCTCACCGGGCCCGACGCGGCCGCGCGCCGCTACCTGCTGGTGGGGACCGCGCGCTTCCAGGTCGCGCCCGACTCCCTGCGTCCCTTCGTCGTGGAGACTCGCCACGGGGTCACGCGAGTGCTGGGAACCGACTTCACGATCCAGGCGAGAGCCTCGGACGACGCGACGACGATCCTGGTCGAGGAAGGGCGGGTCGCCGTGCGATCGACGCGCGCAGCGGGTGAGGTCGTGCTGGACGCCGGCGAATCCGGCCGGGCGTGGGCGGACGCGCCGCCGGTGCGGTTCGGTGAATCCGCCGGCGTGTCGATCCGCTTCGACGGGGCCCCTCTGGGGACGGTGCTTCGCGCGCTGGCCGCGGCGCACGGCGTTCGGATCGACTTGGCCGATCCCGGACTGGCGGAGCTGCGTCTCACCACCGACCTGACCGGGCTTTCTCTGGCTCAGTCGCTCGAGGTGCTCGAGGCGACGTTGGACATCACCGCCTCCGTGGACGGCACCCGGGTTCGACTCGGGACAACTCGGGACGCCCCGTGACCATCCGGCGCTTCACCGCCGCCCAGGACGCCCGCCGTCGTCTCCGAGCAGGCCTGGTGGGATTCATCGCGACGTGCGGCATCGCGGGCGCCGCGCTTGCCGCGGCGGGGTCGCAAGAAGCGCTGACCGCACAGGTCGGCCCTCGCTCGGTCACGCTGAAGTCGGGGGGAGTGACGCGCGAGGAAGGACTGCGCGCGATTCGCGACCAGTCGGGTCTGCGCATCTCGTGGAGCGCCCACCCCGCGCTGCTCGACACTGTGGACGTGCAGGCGCGCAACGTCTCCGCGCTCGACGCCGTGCGGGCGGTGCTGGACGGCTCGCCGCTGGAGGTGAGTGTGACGCAGTCCGGGGTGGCGGCGGTGCGGCCGGCGCGGACCGGTGTGATCCGAGGCGTGATCACCAGCGGCGAGACGGGCGAGCCGCTGCGCAACGCCAGCGTGCAGCTGCAGGGGACGCAGTGGGGCACGCTCACTGATGCGGAGGGACGATATGCGCTGGTCGGAGTCCCCCCGGGTGACTATCGCCTGATCGTGCAGCTGCTCGGCTACGGGGAGGCCGGCCGGGCCGTGCGGGTCACGAGCGGCGAGACGGTGCAGCTGGACTTCGCGCTGGTCACCGATGCGATCGCTCTCTCAGGCGTGTCCGTGGTCACCGAGGCACGCGCGCCGAAAGA
>JANQME010000335.1 GCA_028280205.1 Longimicrobiales bacterium | reverse complement strand
TTGATGTTCGACAAAGCGTGCGTCTCCACCTCCTCCGTGTAGAAGACCTTGCTCAGACCTTCCAGATAGATCAGTGGATGCTCTCCTGACATCGTCGTCCCCCTCGTGTGCGTACGCTCGATGTGGACCCGGGCAGGCGTCCGGCGACTCGTGGATTATAGACGAGATTCAGCGCCGAATAGTTGCAGACCCCGTGTCGCACTCTTCCGCCGGGTGGTCGTGGTCCGAGTCGCACCACGCCCCGCGCGAGCCGGACAGCCCACCCCCGACCCGGGCCTGCCAGCGAGCCGACACCCGCTCTTCGATCCGTGCGGAGATCCTCGCCTCGATCCGCTCGGACAGCTCGGCCACCTCGAAGGGTGTCCACTCCGGGACCACGGGAACGGCGGCGGTGAGGCCGGCCGTCAGACCCGCCGTGAGTCCGGCCGTGAGACCCGCCACGGCGCCCGCACCCGTAACCGGCGTCTCACGGATGCGGTTCGGCGTGCGGCGCCGCACGGGGGCGTCGGATCCTTCCGTCCCGCGTCGCAGAAGCCGGATCCGCCCGCCGAAGGTCTCGGCCTCGACGATCGCGCCGCCCCCGCCGATCTCGAACGTGTGGCGCTTGCCACGCTCGAACGCCTCGGCTTCGCCCCTGAGGTTGCTCGAGATGGAGCCGTGGACCGTGGCGACGTTGAACGACGCCCGGGCGTCCTCGCCGACCACGATCGTGAGCGTGCCTCCGTGCGCACCGAAGAAGTACGTCCCGTCCGGTTCGAACGAGCCGTCGTAGTGGACGCGGCCCCCGGTCGAGCCCACGTCGACGGTTCGCGGACGCACGTTTTCCAGGATGATCGACCCACCCGCGCTCTCCGCGAAGATCGAGCCGGAGGAGTTGACGACGTGGATGTCCGCCGCGGACGACTCGAGCTCGATCGTTCCCTCCGCGCCCTCCACATAGATCGAACCGATCGACGACTCGACGTTGACCGTGCCGCGCCCGCCGACGATGTAGACCTCCCCGTGCACCGTCTCGGCCTCGATCTGGCCGTCTGCGCCTTCGATGCGGATGTCGGCGTACTGCCCATCCAGGTTCAACGCCATCCGCCGCGGCACGGTGATCCGGAAGTCGACGATGTTCGCCGGGCCCCGCTGAGCCTCGGGCTCGATGTCGATCACCCGCCCGTTGCTGCGGCGCCGGATGTCGAGGAACGTGCGGTTGGAGTGCTCCGCCTGGACACGGATATGGTCCTCGTCCCACACCGTGATCTCGATGCTCCCGCCCGACGTCTCCACGGCGAGCAGCTCCGCACCGTCCAGGACCAGGGTCGTGTCCGTCTGCTGCATCATCGAGAGCGCCACCATGGCGCCCAGTACCAGTCCGTTCATCATCCGCCTCGTCGTCCGTCGTTCTCGTGGATTCGTCCGGGGGCCGGCGCCCCGACCTCAGATCTGTGACTGAACCGCGCCGGCGGCCCGCTGCAGGACACCGAGCTTGGTGTTGCGGTGGCTCGTGAGGAGTCGCCGCAGGAGGTCCGAGTTGGGATCCTCCGCGAGCGCGGCTTCGATCTCCGCGATGGCCGCGTCCACGGTGCCGAGCGCTTCATCGATCGTGGCGAGCGTTTCGGGAGCGAGCAGCGCCCGTCCCTCGGTCAGCACGAGCTCCAGCTCGGCGACCATCTCGCCGTAGCGGGCCTCCTCCAGAGAGACCGCGCGCGCGGCCGCGCCACGGACTTCCTCCGCCACGGGCGGCGTCCCGGTCGGAACCGGGGTCGGCCCGCCCATCGCGATGCGCATCGCCCCTGCCGACAGGAGCGCCACCGCGGCGGCCGCAGCCGCGAGCTGCGGGACGGACAGTCGGACACCTCCGACCCGCTCCACACTCGTGGCCCTCTCGCCGCCTCCTTCATCCGCCTCGCCGGAAGCCCCCGACGCCCGACCCGTGGGAAGCTCCAGCACGGTCGCACCCCCTGCGCCGCCGTCCCGGGAGATCCCCCCGATCCGCTCCAGAATACCGTCCCACGCCTCCTCCGGCGGCCGCGCCGAACGGGGAAGCGACCGGACCGCCGCCGTCACCTCGGACAGCCGGGCGTACTCCTCCCGACAGGTCGCGCAGCGGTCGAGGTGGACACCCATCGCGCCGCGCTCGGCGGCCGTGAGCTCCCCGTCGATCGCTTCGTGCATCCGTACAGCAGATACGTGCTCGCTCATCCGAGCGCCTCCTTCACCAGGCCCCGCGCGCGGTGGATCTGGGCCTTCACCGTGCCCAGGCTCACGCCGGTCATCCGGGCGATTTCGTCGTACTTGTACCCTTCCACGTCCCTGAGAACGAGTACCCGACGGGCCTTCTCCGGCAGGCCGGCGATGGCCCGTTCCAGGTCGATACGCGTTCCCGGCATCGACCGCCGGGCCACTCGCCCGAAACGCTCGAGATCGGCCGTGCCGACCTCCCGCGCCTCACGCCGCCCGCGACTCCTCCGATCCTGGAGCACGAGGTTGACCGTCAGCCGGTGCAGCCACGTCGTGAATCGGCTCTCGCCCCGGAAGCCCGGGAGCTTCTCCCAGACACGGACGAAGACGTCCTGGACCAGCTCGGTGGCACGCTCGGTGTCACCCGTCATACGCAGACACACGGCGTAGACACGTTCGGACGTGCGCCGGTAGAGGAGCTCGAACGCCTGGACGTCGCCATCCTGTGCGCTCCGCACGAGGTCTTCGATCGGCTCCGCGCGTCCGCCGCTCACCCGCTCATCACTCCGCAGTGGGATCGCACCCATTTCGTCTCGGGGTCGTGGGCTCGTTTCTTCCTGCACCCTTCGATCCCGACTGCCCCGCGAATGTTGGGACCGCCTCAGCCGGACCGGTCCTTCGTCCGCACGACGAAGCGGAGGCCGGACCAGTCCTCGTCGACCGCGCACACCTTGTTGTCCACCAGACCGGTCGAAAGACCGTACCGCCGAACGTCTGACTCCTTGAGCGACGTGGCGAGCGGGGAGCTCTGCTTCGGCCACGCGACCCACAGCCCTCCGGCCCGCGTGAGACGAGGACGCGCGGCCTCGAATCGAGCCCGCAGCTCCCGGTCCGACCGGACGAAAGCCACGATGACATCGTACGGGCCTCGCGCGCGCAGATCGGTTCGGATGCGCGCCGGACCGTCCGACATCCCGGCCTCGACGCTCGCGGCGATCCGCCGATGGGCCGGCTGCCCACCCGGCTCCATGGCGCCGGCGTCCGGGGCCCCGACGAAGGCGGCGAGCGAGCCCGACCGGATCCCGAGCTTCTTCCAAAGGGGCGTCCCCGAGTAGCCCGCACTCACCACCGGTCCTCCGCATCGGCCGCATCGGCCAGCCGCACCAGCGCTTCGGCCGTCGGGCGACGCTCCTCGGGACGCAGACGGTCGAGGAGCGCAGCGACGCGCGCCGGGTCGATCGAACGCGACCGATCGCGCACGGAGACGCCGCTCGGGGTGAGCACCACGTTCACGACCCGCCGGTCGGCCGGATCACGGCTGCGCCGTACGTGTCCCCCCTCCTCGAGCCGTTTCAGGTTCAGCGACATCGTGGACGCCGTGACGCCCAGATGATCCGCGAGTTCGGTCACCATGACCGGATCCCGCGCGTCGAGGTGGCCGAGGATGCGGGCCTGGACCCGCGTGACCCCGCCCTCCTCCGGGCCGCTTCCGTCCCGGAAGACGAGCGCGCGGCAGCCCCGCTCGATACGGGGAAGCGCATCCACGACCATCGCGATCTCGGACATGTCCGCAACATATTACTTTGATTTGTCAAAGCAAAACAAATTTTCCTCTTCTATCACCAGAAGTCACACAAGGGCGGCCGGCCCGGCCCGAATCAAGGCATTGGGCGTGGAGCGTTTCCGAGCGTACCTTGGCGCCCGACCCCGGTGGCCCTGCCTCCATCGACCCCGGCACCCCTGATGTTCGACTGGACCTCGAGCCCCGAAGCGTGGATCGCGCTTCTCACCCTCACGGTGCTCGAGATCGTCCTGGGCATCGACAATATCATCTTCGTCGCCATCCTGGCGGACCGGGTCGAGGAAAGCCAGCGGGCGCGGGCACGTCGCGTCGGTCTCGCGATCGCGATCACGACGCGGATCCTCCTGCTCTTCTCCATCGTCTGGATCATGCGGCTCACCGAGCCGCTCTTCACCGCGCTGGGCCGGGAGATTTCGGGCCGCGACCTCATCCTCATTGCCGGGGGGATCTTCCTTCTCTTCAAGGCCACGCGTGAGATCCACCACAAGCTGGAGGGCAAGGAGCACGCGCGGTCGATGTCGGGGCACGCCTCGTTCCTTTCGGTGATCGTCCAGATCGCCCTGCTCGATGTCGTCTTCTCGCTCGACTCGGTGATCACGGCCGTGGGCCTGGCCGAACACCTGCCGGTGATGGTGATCGCGGTGCTCGTCGCGGGCGGCTTCATGATCGTTTCGGCGGACGCGGTCAGCAGCTTCGTCAGTGACCACCCCACGGTGAAGGTGCTGGCTCTGTCCTTCCTGCTCCTCATCGGCATGTCGCTGGTCGCCGAGGGGATGCACCAGCACATTCCGAAGGGCTACATCTACTTCGCGATGGGCTTCTCCGTCTTCGTGGAGTTCATCAATCTGCGCGCCGCGCGAGCGCGCGACCCGGTGCACCTGCACGGCCCGTCGTTGGAGGACTCGGCCGAGCACCGGGCCGGCTGAGCGCGATCGAAACACGGGAGGGGGACGATGCCGGACGAGGCGACGGGAATCGAGGCGAGCCGCGGGGACGTGCTGCTCATGATCGGCACCACCAAGGGGGCCTTCCTCTTCACCGCGGATCCGAGCCGGAAGAGCTGGCGCATGGACGGGCCGCACTTCCCGGGTCAGGAGGTCTACTCCATGGCACTCGACCAGCGCGGGGAGGCGCCGGTCCTCTGGGCTTCCCCGTCGAGCGCCTTCTGGGGTGCCACCCTGCGCCGTTCCGACGACCTCGGCGCCGGGTGGTCGAACGAGGACGCCCACCCGGTCCGCTTCCCGGAAGAGTCCGACCTCGCGCTCGCTCGCATCTGGCAGATCGCTCCGGGGCCCGAGGACGACCTCGACCGGCTCTACCTGGGCGTCGAGCCTTCGTGCCTCTTCGAGAGCCGGGACGGGGGCGACTCCTGGTCGCCGGTGGCGGGCTTCCTGAACCATGAGCACCGGGAGCGCTGGACGCCGGGCAATGGCGGGCTGTGCCTGCACACGATCGTGCAGCGACCGGACGCTCGGGAGCGCATGCTCGTCGCGTTCTCGACGGGCGGCGTATACGCGACGGAGGACGGGGGAGCCTCCTGGTCGCCCCGCAACCACGGCGTGCGAGCGGAGTTCCTCCCCGACCCACACCCCGAGTTCGGACAGTGTGTCCACAAGGTCGTGCACCATCCCGAGCAGCCCGACCGACTCTTCCTCCAGAACCACTGGGGGCTGTACCGCTCCGACGACTGGGCGGACACGTGGACGGACATCGCCAACGGGGTACCGTCCGACTTCGGATTCGGAATGGCGATGCACCCGCACGACCCGGACACGGTGTACATCGTCCCCCTGGAGTCGGACGCCTTTCGCTGCACACCCGAGGCGAAGCTCCGGGTGTACCGGACGAGAGACGCCGGCGCCTCCTGGCACCCGCTCACCGACGGCCTTCCCCAGGAAGGCGCGTACGAGACGGTTCTGCGCGACGCGCTGTGCACGGACGCGTGCGAGCGGCGGGCGTCTACTTCGGCACCCGCAGCGGCAGCGTCTGGGCGTCGTCCGACGAAGGCGAGTCGTGGTCGCTCGTGCACGAAGGTCTTCCGCCCGTCGTGTGCGTGAAGGCCGCCGTCGTGGCATGACCGTCACGATCCGCCTGCCCGGAGCCCTTCGCCCGCTCGCGGGAGGCCGTCCGTCGGTCCCGGTCGCCGGTGCGGGCACGACCGTGCGGGATGTGTTCACCCACCTCCGGCTCGACTGCCCAGCGGTCTACGACCGGATCTTCACCGAGCAGGGCGAGCTTCGACCGCACGTGAACGTCTTCGTGGGCCGGGACGACATTCGGTGGTCGGGTGGACTCGACACGCCCGTTCCGGAACGCGCCGAGGTCACGATCCTCCCGGCCGTGAGCGGCGGATGAGGCCGTCGATTCGGGGGGCGCTCGTCGCGCTCGCGGTGGCGGCGAGCCCTTCGTGCACGGACGGGCGGGCGGCCGCTCCGGCGGCCGTGGGCGCGCAGAGCGCGTGGGACGCCGTCACCCCGCTCGCCGGCTGCTGGGCAGGGACGATGGGCAGCCTCGACATGCGCGAACAGTGGAGCGAGGCCGAGGGGGGCGTGATGCTCGGGACGACGCGCTTCTACCGTGACGGGCGCCTGGTCGACTTCGAGTTCGGGATGATCTCGGAGCAGGACGGGGTGGTCACACTCCTCCCCTATCCGAGTGGCACCCGCTCCGAGCACGGCTTCCCCCTCGTGCGCTTCGACGAGGAGCTCGTGTTCGAGAACCTCGAGCACGACTTCCCGGTGCGGATCGTCTACGCAGGCGTCGGGGGCGCGGAGCTCCAACCGCGGATCGAGGGACGGGACGGGGAGACCCGGGAGTGGAGCCTCCGGCGGGTGGGATGCCCCGGCTGACGCGTCCGAACATACGAAAGGGCCCGACCACCGGACGGTGACCGAGCCCTTCCCCCGTGGGATTCGACCGCGCGGTCTACTCGGCGACGGCCCCCAAGACCGGGCCGTCGAGCGTGGGGGCACTCTCGCCAGTGCACAGATCCCCTGCCATCCGACGAAACAGTTCGGCGATCCGGAGATCCCCCTCCTGTTCCTCCACCCGGATCGCCGTCCGGAGCAGAAAGCGGACCCTTTCGTCCATCTTCATCCTCGACCTCGTCGTCCCGGACTCGGACCGAACCCCTCCCCTCGTCCTCCCCAGCACACCCGTACGTACGAACCGTCCGAAGAGTGGGTTTCACCCTCTTCAACCGGTGAGACGAGGAGCGGCCCGAAAGGGTTGCCGGTACGGCCCGATCCGACCGCAGCTCGCCCTTCGCGCCGGAGGCCGCTTCAGCGCTGCCAGCCGGTCCATCCGGGCCCGTGCACGGGGCGGCCCGGCATGGCCCCCGTGTGGACGCCGTCCCGGAGCACGGCGACGCCGTTCACGAGCACGTGCTCGACACCGGTGGAGAGCTGATGGGGCTCCTCGTACGTGGCGTGGTCGGCGACGGTCTCCGGGTCGAAGACCACGATGTCGGCGAAGTACCCCTCGCGCAGGAAGCCACGCTCCCGGATCCCGATTCGGGTCGCGACCGACGACGACATCTTCCGCACCGCGTCCTCCAGGGGGAGCACACCCTCGTCGCGGACGTAGCGACCGAGTACGCGGGCGAAGGTGCCGTAGGCGCGGGGGTGCGCCCGGCCCGTCGCCGTTTCCGGATCCATCCCGCCCGCATCGGTGCCGAACTTCATCCACGGCTGCGCGATCTGCATCGCGACGTTCTGCTCGCTCATGAGGAAGTACATCGTCCCGACGCGCTGGCGCTCGTGCAGCACCAGGTCCATCGCGGTGTCGATCCAGTCCTTGCCCAGATCGTCCGCGATGTCCGAGAGCCACCACCCCCGATACTTGCGATGCTCCGGCAGATCGAGCCCGAGGGGCATCGTGCCTTCCGGCGTGGCGAGGGTACAGAACGCCTCCCACGGCTCGGTCTGGACCTCCATCTCGGCGCGGATGCGTGCGCGCATCTCGGGGGCGGCCAGGTTCTCGTACAGCCTGCCATCCGCCGAAGCCCAGGGCGGGAAGCACGCGTTCAGGCCGGTCCCGCCCGCGGTGTAGGGGTACATGTTCGCCTGGATGTCGACGCCGGCGGCGCGCGCGGAGTCGATCTTGGCGACCGCCTGCGCCGCCTTGTGCCAGTTGCGCTGCCCCGCCGCCTTGAGGTGGTAGATCTCGATCGGCACTCCGGCTTCCGTGCCGATGTAGATCGCCTCGTCCATCGCCTCCAGGAGGAGGTCCGCCTCCGAGCGCATGTGGGTGATGTAGACGCCGCCGTACGGGGCTGCGGCGCGGTTGATGGAGATGAGCTCGTCGGTGTCGGCGAAGCTGCCCGGCGGATAGACGAGCGCGGACGCGACCCCGAACGCTCCGTCCTCCATCGACTCCCGCACCGCCTGCTGCATGAGTCGACGCTCCGGGCTGCCCGCCGCGCCCATCGCCATCCCCATGCCGAGCATGCGGATGGTCGACGCGCCCATGAACGATCCGAAGTTCACGCTCGCTCCATGCGCCTCCATCGCGTCGAGCCACTCGCCGAAAGTCGCGAACTGCGTCTCCCCCGCCTGCGGGCCCACGAGCATCTCGGGGCTCGAGGGCGCGTTCGTCGTGGACTCCCCCATGATCTCGGTCGTCACGCCCATCGTCACCTTCGAGACCACGCGGCCGTCTCCGGCCGCGAGGAACGAAAAGCGCGAGTGGCTCTGGATGTCGATGAAGCCCGGCGCGACCACGCGTCCGGTCGCATCGATGCGGGTGCGCGCATCCGCCTCCGCGAGCCGACCGGGCAGGGTGATCGCCACGATCCGGTCGCCCCGGATCGCCACGTCCCCCGGATACCAGGCGTTGCCGGTCCCGTCCACGATCCGCCCTCCTTCGATGACGACATCGAAGACGCCGTCCTGCGGCCCGCGAGGAGCGGCGGGAGACGGCGGTGGGGGTGCGGCCGTGGAACAGGCGGCGAGGGCCGCCGCGAGAAGGACGGCCGTGGGGCGGCGCATCGACGAGACTCCGAGGACGAGGGATCCGCGACCAACTGAGCCTCGCCGGGCTCGGACCGTCAACCACGTCGCGGTGGGCTTGCTCCTTGGCGCCCTACTCCAAGGTGCCGTTCATCGCCGCGCGCACCCGGTCGAGGTACTCGACCAACTGCTCGACCTCGTCGGGCTCGAGCACCGACTCGAAGACCTCGTCCAGCCCGTCGATCGGCTTGTCGAGGCGATCCAGGAGCTCGAGTCCTTCCGCGGTGATGTTGCACCAGACGCGCCGGCGGTCTTCGGTGCACCGGCGCCGGGTCACCCACCCCTTCCTCTCCATGCGGTCGATGAGGCGCGTCACGCCCGGGGTCCGCTCGATCATGCGCTCCGCAACCGTGAGCGTCGGCAGCCCCATTTCTCCGGCGCCACGCAGGATGCGCAGCACGTTGTACTGCTGGATCGTCACCCCGGCCGGCTCGAGAACGTCGGCCACGTGGCGCTTGGAGTCGTCGGCGGTGCGCAGAAGGGCGACGTACGCCTCCTGGCTCTTGGAGGGGAAGGGCTTGGACTGGTGGATCTCGTCCCTGACCGATCGGCCCCGGCCGACGCGAGCAGCGGTCATCGTAGAAGCTCCCGTACGCAACGATTCACTCGGTTTTCATTGAAGCTAGAATATCTGGCGAGTGACGTCACGCCGTTTCCGGCGGCGCGCTGCGGGCCTTCACCTCCGGCTCGGTCAGGCCGTACAGGGGCGGTGCGTCCACGCCCAGCTCCGCGAGGAGCGCATAGAGCTGTCCCCGGTGATGGATCTCGTGCTCGATCATGAGTCGGAGCCACTTCCCGACCGGCAGCTCTGCGCCGCCCGGCGTCTCGCACAACGCCTCCAGACCGGAGGGCGCGAGACCACGCAGGATCTCGACGGTCTCCGCGTGCATCCGGTCGAGGTACGCCAGGACCTCGTCCTTGCCCCGGGCGAGCGTCTCGTCGTGCCCCGGATAGCGCGAGGGCCGGCGGCGGGCGTTCTCGCCCCACATCCACCGCTCCGTCGCCGCGATGTGACGCACCAGGTCTCCGGCCGAGAAGCGCCCCGGGCCCGGAGACCACTCGAGACGGTCCTCGGGGATGCACGCCGCGACCGCCCGCGTACGCCGCCGGACGCCTTCGAACCACCGCAGGAAGTCGGCGACCTCGCTCATGCGCCGCCCGTGGCCCCTCGGCGGATCGAGAACCCTGCGCCCACGAACCAGTCGTCCGTGTCGACCGCGAACGCGCTGTTCACGTCGAGTTGCACGTTCGCTCCGAGAACCTTCGTAGCTCCGGCTTCCACGAAGTGGACGTCCGAGCCTGACATGAACGAGCCGGCCCACCCCCCGTACGCGCCGAAGCCGCCACCCAGCGAGATCCCGGGCGTGACGTTCGCGGAGACGACGGTTTCGAGATCCCCGAGGCCGGGACGCACCCCGAGATTCACGGACAGGATCGCCTGCTCGGAAAGCACCACGTCGAGCAGCCCGTTCACGGTCGTGGACCACTCCTCCTGGCTGAACCCGTCCGACCCGGTCGCCACCGTGACGATCCCCTGGAGTGCGAGCGTGGAGCGCTCCGTATCCAGCACCCCGACCTTGGTGCCGAAGCCGAGGTCTTCGAGGCCCTCGTCGTCGAAGGTGCCCGCGCCGATGTCGCTTCGGCGGACGACGAACGAGTTGACCAGAAGCTCGAGCTCGACGGAGGACGCGACGCCGTAGCGCAGGAAGAGCTGGCCGAGCGAGACCGCCTCGGCATCGCCCGAACCCGAGAAGGAGACGCCGCTCTCGAGTTGGAAGATCCCGGGCGAGATCACGGTCGATGCGCTGCCGATCCCCGGACGGTCCGGCGCGATCGTCTCCTGGGCCGTCAGCCTCGAGCTTCCGGACCACGAGCATGCGAGCACCAGGAGGCAGGCAACCACCCCGGGCGCACGGGTCGGTCCGGAGGGGACGGGGCGGAAACGTGTCATGGCTTGCAGGTGCGAGGACGAGCGTCGCTCACGCGCTCCGGGCGTGTACGCGCTCCGGGCGAAAGATACCACGCACGCGGCGACGCCCTGCCGTCGATGTCGCCGACACGGGACGCTTGACTATAGTTGCACGTACAACTATCCATGGTGTGAGAGTAGTTGTTCATGCAACTGAGTCCCTGCCTCGATATGCACCGCATTCCTGCAGCTTTGGATCGAGCCCTCGGGTTCAATCTCTATCGCACCGCTCTACTCTTCAGAGGTGAGCTGATGCATGCGCTTTCCGACTACGGTCTCACACCCGAGCAGTGGCAGATCCTGCAGGCGCTGTGGTCATCCGACGACCTCGTCAACCAGAACGAGGTGGCCCACCTCACGCTGCGCGACAGGCACACGGTGTCGCGCATTCTCGTCAGAATGGAGCGCGATGGCTGGATCGAGCGGCTCTCGGATCCGACCGATGCGAGAGTCAAGCTCATCGGCTTGACGGACAAGGCTAAAGAGCTCCGCGAGGAGATTCCCCGGAAGCTGAACGAGCACTTCGATCGACTCCTGGACGTGCTCGACGAGCACGAGCACTCCGAGCTCATGCGCCTGTTGAAGAAGGTGCGCGCACGGTTGGAGGGCTGAGCCCTCCCTGATCCCGGTTCATTTACCAGAAAGTTGTCCAGACAACCTTGAGGAAGTAACCATGTCTCGCTCGAATCTCCGCCGGATTCACCGCGTTGCCTCCACCTTTGCGCTGCTCCTTCCGGCGATCTTCTTCACGGCGACCGTCACCTCGGAAGTCACGCGCGACCCGCAGTTGATCGCGAACGTCAAGTTGGCGATCGCATGGGGCCTCATCGGGCTGATCCCCTCCATGGCCCTGGCCGGATGGACGGGGTCGAGGCTCGCGGGGGGCAGCCAGCATCAGTGGGTCGAGAGGAAGCGTCGTCGCATGCGTGGGGTCGCCATCAACGGACTCCTCGTTCTGGTGCCGTGCGCTCTCGTCCTGGCGTGGCTCGCCCACCGCGGCTCGTTCGGCACGGTCTTCATCGCGGTTCAAGCAGTAGAGCTCGTGGCTGGCCCGGTAAACGTCGTTCTGCTCGGCATGAACGCTCGCGACGGCCTTCGCCTGTCCGGCCGTATCCGTGAGCCCGCCCGGACCGTCGGGCTACCTCGGCACGATTGAAGCGGCTGAAACGGTCTGGTCGCCCCCGAAGCGGGGGGCGGCAGGCCGTACGCCTCGAGCTCGTCGGTCCGATCCGGGATCGAATGGCGTCGATCTCGGACGAGATCCGCTACGTGAACGTGGTCCAGATGACTTCGCGCATCGATTCGATGCGCGGACCGTGACGGATCGGTGCCACCCTCTTCTCGCTCTTCGGTCTCCTCGCGCTCTTCGTGGCGTCGCTCGCCCTCGGCCTCGGTCTCGCCGTCGTCTTGGGGCGGTTCATGGAGGCGCTCCTCTTCGGCGTCGCGACGCTGAACCCGGAGGTGTTCGCCGGCGTGGCGGGTGTCCTCGCGGTGGCAGGACTCCTCGCTGCGTGGATTCCTGCACGGCGCGCGACGACGATCGATCCGGCCGGCGCGATGTCGGGTCGAGGATGAGCACGTCGCACGGGTGGATCGGTCACATCCCATAACGGAAGGTTGCCGCCTCCGTTCGCTCACGCTCACTTCGGTGAATCGCGGCGCCTGTTGGGCGCCGCGCCGGCAACCCCGACACGTGATCGGACGTGGCTTTGGGAGGGACAATCCCCCTCCCAGCCTGTTCAGGAGGTGGCTAGGTCAAGTGATGGCTTTCCATCGTCCACGCCGATCCGATAGGCACCGTCACCTCGTGCTCACATCGGTCCTCGGGCTTCTCGCGTGTGAAGGCGAGGTAACGCCGCCGGAAGCCAACCCCTTCCTTGGAACATGGACTGTGACCGAGCTCGACGGCGTACCCTCGTCGCCCGGTACATGGTCGTTCGGCGCGACGTCGGTGACGATTGACTACGGCACTGTCTTCTCTGGCACCTACGTGTTTGACGACAACGCGTCCCCTGCGTCGATCGACCTGAACCTTCAGGGGCAACCACCGAGTTTGGCCATCTATCGCTTCGCGGGTGAGACCGTGCTCACCCTGAAGGTGCTCGACGGCGCGACGCAGAGGGCAACGGACTTCACCGTCGAGAGCGATTACGATCTCCTCACCCTGAGCCGAACTCCGTGACTGCTGGCATCACCTGGGCCGAAACGAGGTTCGGTCGGTCGCCCAGACCGAGGATTGATCGCTTCCCGCACCGTACCACAGCTCACACTCCACGGGGAGCCATGCCGAGAAGGAGCAAGATCCTGTGGCTGCTGGGCGCGATCGCGCTATCGGGCTGCTACCGTTGGGAGCCGGTCACCACGATCAGCCCCCGCGAAGCGGTCGAACAGCTCGAGCCGACGCTCATGCGGGTCGTCGTCGATCAAACTCAGCCCTTCGTATTGCTGCAACGCCCGATCGTCTCCGAAGACTCCATCCGCGGTCTCGTTAACACACGTAGCGGAGCCGGTACCCTCAGTTCGACGCGCTCCATTGCGCTCCAGGACGTTCGACGCATCGAGGTCCGACGAATCAACGCTTGGACCACCGCCGGGGCCGTCCTGGTAGGAGCCTCGGTTGTCGGGGGTGTGATCTTCCTTTTAGCGTTCGCCGAATGCGACAGTCTCTTCACAGGTTGCTGAAGAGCTGAAGCTGGTCCTGCGCCCCGGGCGATAGACGTCTCGGCTTGCCGTGCCAATTTCTGTGAGCCCACCTCGCTCATTCCGGAGCCGTCCCCGGTCGGGGGCGTCTCCATGGGCCTTCGGCTCCGCCCACTGACGGCCGCAGGTGAAGCCCCGATCTCCCGACTTCTCCCGCAGCGTCCTCGCGGACGTCTACCGGTACCGTCTGAAGCGGCCGCGGGTGGCCTGGGGTCTCTGGCTCCTCACCGGGTTCTTCGGCGGTCACCGATTCTACTTCGGCAAGACGGTGAGCGGTCTCCTCATGCTCGCCACCGGAGGGGGCGGTGGATTCTGGTGGCTCCTGGACGCCTTCTCCGTCAACCGCATGGTGCGACACTTCAACGACCGTCAGCTCGAGCGGAAGGAGGCGGGGCTTCCGCCGGTCGAGATGGACTTCATGCCCGCCATCCCCTCCGACGAGGAGCTGGAGGGGCCCCCGAGCTGGGCCGAATTGCGGGAAGGTCGCTTGCGGCTCGCCGGGGACGCGCTCGTCCTCCTGATCGCCGGAACGGCTCTGGGCGCCATCTCCGGATCGCGCGGTGACTACGAGGCCATCACCGCCGTGCTGACGCTCATCGCGATCACGGTGCTCGGAGCCCGGTGGGACCCGACGCTTCCGCTCCTGGGAGAGCTGGACCGCTGGAGCCATCGGCTCCGTCTCTACTACCGCTTCAACGACCCGGGCGGACCCCTCTCCCTCATGTTCCGCCCCGTCGTCGGTCCGGTGACGGCGTGGTTTCGAAAGAAGGCGCGGGCGGAGGTGCGCCTCTATCTCCAGCTCGGCGCGGTCTTCACCATCGGCTTCACCCTGATCGATCTCGCGCAGGCGTGGGGTGGCGACGGCTTCGAGGCCTTGGCGCTTCTCGGCGACCTCTTCGTGACCTTCTTCACGGTCTACGCCTTCGCCACACCCATCGGGGCGGTCCTCACCACCCACCTCATGCTGGAGCGAAAGGACCAGATCGTGTGGGCGCTGAGCGGGTGGACGGTGCTCTGGATGGCCGTGGGCTGGCTCTAGCCCTTGGCCCGAAAACGGATCGGCCCCCGCCCGGGCTCTGCCGGG
>JANQME010000296.1 GCA_028280205.1 Longimicrobiales bacterium | reverse complement strand
GACGGCGTCGCAGCCGTCGCTGCAGGCGTACTACCTGGGCCTTCTGCGGCCCACCGAGCAGGAGAAGGTGCTGGAGATCGGGACGGGGTGCGGCTTCCTGACGGCGCTGCTCTGTCTGATGGCCGACCGGGTCTACTCGGTGGAGCGGATCCGCGAGCTGAGCCAGCGCGCCCGCCGGGCGCTCGACGCGTTCGGGGTGAAGAACGCGGCGCTCATGGTCGGGGACGGCACGATCGGGTGGAAGAAGTACGCGCCGTTCGACGTGATCGTCGTCTCGGCCGCGTCGCCGGGCGTGCCGTCGGCGCTCGTCGACCAGCTCGCCGACGGGGGCCGTATGCTGATTCCCGTCGGCCTGCGGGACACGCAGGAGCTGACCCTCGTCCGGCGCCACGGGGACGAGATCACGGAGGAGACGGTCGGAGGAGCGGTGCGCTTCGTCCCGCTTCTGGGACGCTTCGCATGGACGGAGGAAGGGGACGGATGAACGGTTCGCACGACGAGACGGAGGGGGAGGGAGCTTCGAGCGAGGCCGCAGACCGGGCCGCCAAGGGTGGGCCGGACGGAGGGGAGATCCCGCGCAACAACCCGTTGCGCCGCCTGTACGACTGGGTGCTGCACTGGGCCGACACGCCGTACGGCGTGCCAGCGCTCTTCGCGATCTCGTTCGCCGAGTCGTCGTTCTTCCCCCTGCCACCGGACCCGCTCCTCCTCGCCCTCTGCCTCGGCGCGAGCAAGCGGTCGCTGCGCTTCGCGGCCATCTGCACCGTCGCTTCGGTGCTGGGCGGGCTGGCCGGATACGCGATCGGAGCCGGTGCGTGGCACCTCGCCCAGGACTGGTTCTTCACGTACGTACCCGGCGTCTCGCCCGAGGCGTTCGAGAGCGTGCGGGTGTTCTACGATCGCCACGGCTTCGCGGCGGTCTTCCTCGCGGGCCTCACGCCGGTCCCGTACAAGGTCTTCACGCTCGCGTCGGGGGTGTTCGGGATCAGCCTCGGGATCTTCGTGCCCGCCTCGATTCTGAGCCGGGGCTTCCGGTTCTTCCTCGTCGCGGGGCTGGTCTACTGGTTCGGCCCGCCCATCGAGCGCTTCATCGACCGGCACTTCGATCGTCTCGTCATCGTCTTCAGCGTTCTCTTCGTGCTCGGATTCATCGCGATCGAGTTCCTCCTCTGACCCGGGAAAACCTTTGTTCCCGGCGGATCGGGCTCGCATATTGGCGCTGTACGGGCTTCAGAGAACACGGAGGGCCGGCGCGATGAGCGAGGATTCGAGGGGACGGCGCCTCCCGCCTCCCGCATTTCCGCCCGGCATGCGCAAGCACGCGCGCCGGAACCACGGGCCTCCGGATCCGATCGAAGCGGCGGACCCGGCTCCCCGGGACGACGCGGCGTATATCTCGCCGGACGAACCACTCCCGCCGCGCCTCGATCCGATCGGCGCGGCCTTCATCTCGCCGGACGAACCGCTCCCCGAGCGGAAGGTCGAGCTCCACCCGGACTTTCTCGGCGATGTGACGCAGGAGGCCGGAGAGCAGGGGATCGTCGTGGGGATGGACATGGAGGCGCACATCCACGAGCTGGAGGACGCGGTCAGCTACTCCGTCGACCCCCATGTGGCCGATCTGGCCGCGGCGGTGGTGAAGCTCGGCGAGGCGCTGCGGATCCACGGAGAGATCGGGCTTCGAGCCACGCCGGATATGACTCGCTTCGAGGCGACGCTGCGCGCCTACTGCGTCGGATACCTGGCCGGCCGCCGTGCCGGGGAGCCGCCCCCGCCGGTGATCGCGGATCCGCTGCCGACGGACGGGTAAGGCGGCGGGTTGGTCCGCACCGTTGATCCCGGAGTGAGGCCGCGCGACGTTTCGCGCTTCGCCCCCGTAGCTCAGGTGGATAGAGCGACTGCCTCCTAAGCAGTAGGCCCCAGGTTCGAGTCCTGGCGGGGGCACTTCACGATCCGACGGCTCCGTCCGGGGCTGAGAACGCCGGAGGTACTCGCTGGCGCACCTTTGCGGCCGCGGTCGCCTCGGCCGACGAGTCCTGGGCGTCCGGTGATCACAGGCTCGGCCCGTGTTGCCCGCACGCCTGGCGCTCGGTCAATTGGGCCCAGAACGACCGCCCCTTTCCCTCGAGCCTCCAGGTTCCATGTATCGCCTCCCGGCCCTAGTAGTCACCGTCGTCGCGCTCGGCGCCCTGGCGTGCGACCGGGCCGACGCACCGCCACCACCCTCCGACTCGGCGCCGACGAGCGCGGATCTCCCGTCGCTGCCCGAGGGGGCGCAGGCGATCTCCTTCGTCGGCGACACACTGTACGCGCCCGAGCAGCCGGAGGACGTTCGCTCGGTCTACCGGGAGCGGCTCGAGGAGGCGGAGGACGCGCTCGCGGCCGCGCCCGAGGACGTCGACGCGCTCATATGGATGGGCCGGCGCACGGCGTACCTGGGCCACTACCGGGAGGCCATCGAGATCTACTCCAACGCGCTCCGGCTGCACCCGGAGGATCCCCGGCTGTATCGGCATCGAGGTCATCGGTACCTGACGGTCCGGCGGCTCGACGACGCGATCGCCGACTTCACCCGCGCGGCGGAGCTCGTGGAGGGTGAGGAGGACGAGATCGAGCCGGACGGGCTGCCCAACGCGATCAACCAGCCGCTCAGCACGCTGCACTTCAACATCTGGTACCACCTCGCCCTCGCCCACTACGTGCAGGGCGACTTCGAGGCGGCCCTCGAAGCGCAGCGGGCGTGCCTCGCGGTCTCCACCAACCCGGACCTCCTGGTCGCGACGACGTACTGGCTCTATCAGACGCTCGTCCGGCTGGGTCGGGACGAGGAGGCGGCCGAGGTCATGGAGCCGATCTCGGAGGAGATGGAGATCGTCGAGAACGACGCCTACCATCAGCTCCTCCTCCTCTTCCGCGGCGACCGCTCCCTCGAGGATCTCGCCGGTCCGTCCGGCACGGAGGCGACGCTGCAGAGCACCACGACGGCCTACGGGATCGGAGTGTGGCACCTGATGGAGGGGCGCTCCGAGGAGGCGCACGAGACATGGGAGCGCATCCTCGGCGCGACGAACCAGTGGCCGGCCTTCGGCTACCTGGCCGCGGAGGGAGAGCTCGCACGCTCGGCCGTGCGCTGAAGCGCGCCACCGGCATTCGACAAACGACCGATCACGAGGAAGGGGACGCATGACGAACGGGATGGGGGTGCTGGCGCTGCTCGCGGCGCTGCAGACGACGCCCACGCAGGAGGCCGCGCAGGTACGGATCACGCCGGAACGGGCGGAGATCGAGGTGACGGGGAGCACGCAGCTCGAAGCGCGCGTGCTGGACGGAGCCGGACGCGAGCTCGACACGCCGGTGCGCTGGATCGCCTCGACGCCGGAGCTGGCTTCCGTGGACACCTCGGGCGTCGTCACCGGACTCAATGCCGGTATGGCGCGCATCACGGTCGTTGCCGGTGGTCGGACCGCCTCGGCTCCGGTCGTCGTGCGGGCACTGCCGGCGACGGAGCTGCGAACCGAGCTGGGCACGACCACCCCTTACGCCGGTCAGGTCGTGCCGGTACGCGTCCGGGCGTTCAACCGCCTCGGCGAGCCGGTCGACGACCCCCCGCTCACGTACGAGAGCAGCGATCCCGACGTTGTGGGCGTGGATGCGGCGGGCCTCGCCTTCGCCCGCTCGGTGGGCTCCGCCACGATCACCGTCCGCGGAGCCGGCGTCTCCACGACCGCCTCGGTCACCGTGCAGCCCGATCCGGGGCTCTCCTACGCGCTCGAGCCCCGGGAGGTGGGGGTGCGCACGGGGGACGTCGTCCGCTTCCGTGCCACCGCGCGCACCTCCGGCGGTGAGGACGTTCGTGCCTTCCCCGAGTGGTCGCTCGGGGGCGTGGGCGCGCAGGTCGAGGACGAGGGTGGGGAAGGGGTGTTCGTGGCCGAGGAGCCGGGCACGTACCGCGTGACCGCGCGGATGGGCGAGAACGACGTCGTGAGCGCCGTGGTCCGGGTCGAGGCACGGGGTGAGGACGCCGAGCTCGTGCAGATCGGCCGGGGCGGGATCGCCGATCACCACTCCGGCGACATCTGGGTCTTCGAGGGTGTCGACGGACGCGACTACGCGTACATCGGCACCTTCATGCACGACTGGATGAAGGTCTTCGACGTCACGGACCCGTCGAACCCGGCGCTCACCGATTCGATCCAGCTCGACGCGCGCCGGATCAACGACGTGAAGATCCACCCGAACAATCGCGTCGGGGTCGTGACGCGTGAGGGTGCGTCGAACCGGCGCAACGGGCTCGTGCTCCTGGATCTGACGACTCCGGCGCATCCGACGATCATCTCGGAGTACACCGAGACCCTCACGGGCGGGGTGCACAACGTCTGGATCGTGGGCGAGGAGGATCTGGTGTACGCCGTCCACAACGGGACGCGCGCGATCCACGTGATCGACATCGCGGATCCTGCCGCGCCGATCGAGGTGGGCCGGTGGCAGATCGACAACGAGCAGCGCTCGCTCCACGACGTGATCGTGCAGGACGGGTACCTGTACGCCTCGTACTGGGACGACGGCGCCGTCGTGCTCGACGTGGGCGCCGGTACCCACGGCGGCACACCCCGCACGCCGACCTTCGTAAGTCGGTTCAAGTATCCGATCGGAAATACCCACACTGCATGGCGTTACGGGAAGTATCTCTTCGTGGGTGACGAGATCTTCCCGGCAGGCTGGGACGCGGACGCCGCGATCCACGCGCGGGGCTACATCCACGTCCTCGACATGACCGACATCGAGAATCCGGTCGAGGTCGCGAAGTACGAGGTGCCCGAGGCGGGCGCGCACAACATCTGGGTCGAGGACGACAAGCTGTACGTGGGCTACTACCAGGCCGGGCTGCGCGTGGTGGACGTCTCGGGCGAGTTGCGCGGCGACCTGTACGAGCAGGGGCGCGAGATCGCGACGATCCTGACGACGGACGACCAGACGACGGTGCCCAACTGGCCCATGGCTTGGGGTGCCCAGATCTTCAAGGGGCGCATCTACAGCTCGGACCTCAACTCCGGTCTGTGGATCACCGAGCTCCGGGAGCGGCCGCGCGTCGTCTTCTAGCGAGCGCGGGCCCGAGGGTCACACTCCGCTCGACTTCGAGGCGGCTCGGGCGGCGGTCGCGCGCCACGCCCGGGTCACGCCGCTCCTGAGGGCCGGGGAGCTCTCGGAGCGCGCGGGCCGGGACGTCCTCCTCAAGCTCGAGTGCCTGCAGGCGACCGGCTCGTTCAAGGTGCGCGGGGCCGCCGCCCGACTCGAGGGGCTCGAGCTCGGGGAACGGGCCCGCGGGGTCGTGGCCTGCTCGAGCGGGAACCACGGCCGGGCCGTGGCGTTCGTGGCCGGTCGAATGGGCGTGCCGGCCATCGTATTCGTCCCCGAGTGGGTCGACCCGGTGAAGCTCGACGGGATCGAGCGCGCCGGCGCCGAGGCGCGCCGGGCGGGCGCCACCTTCGACGAGGCCGAAGCGCTCGCCGTCGCGTTCGCACGGGACAGGGGACGGGTCTACGTCTCGGCGTACGACGACCCGTGGGTGATCGCGGGGCAGGGCACGATCGCGTTCGAGATCATCGAGCAGTTGGGTCGCGTCCCCTCCGCTCTCGTCGTGCCGCTCTCGGGCGGCGGGCTGGTGGGCGGGATCGCGGCGGCGTTTCAGCGGGCCGAGCGCCCCCCGCTCGTGGTCGCGGCGTCGGCGGAGCGCGCGGCGGTCATGCTCGCGAGCGTGCGGGCCGGAGCTCCGGTGACGCTCCCGGAAGAGGAGACGCTCGCCAACGCCCTCGCCGGCGGCATCGGGGAGCACAATCGGCACTCGTTCCGACTGGTCCGTGACCTCGTCGACCGCCATGTCGCGGTGACCGAAGCGGAGATCGAGCGCGCGATGCGCTACGCGATGGAGCGTGTCCGGGTCGTCGTCGAGGGAGGCGGCGCAGTCGCTCTGGCCGCCTGGCTTGCCGCCGCCGACCGAGGGGTGACGTTGTCCAGTGACGATTCCGGTGTGAGGCTGGCCAACGGCGATCCCCGTGCGAAGCTGCTCGACGATGGGCCGGTGGTGCTCGTGCTGAGCGGCGGGAACGTCGCTCCGGAGACGCTCGCCCGCGTGATCGGCCGACGAGAGGCCGCGTCGTAGCGCTTCATGAGCGTCTTCACGTCCGACCGGGAACGCACGCTCTGGGCGTGGACGCTCGTGATCCTGCTCGGAATCATGGCCTCCGCGCTCCTCGGCGGCTCCTTCGTCGACGTGCTCCGAGCGCATGAGCTGCTCGACGTCGCCTTCGCAGCCGGCTTCACCGTCGCCGTCGTGGCGGTCGTGGGGATCGCCTTCGCTCGACCGGAACGTGTGGAGCTGTGGACCGCCATCGGCGCGCTCACGGTCCTCGCGATGATCCCGGTCCGGTCGGGTGTGTCGGCCGCGGAGCGGACGCACCTCTTCGAGTACGGGCTCTTCGCGGTCGTGCTGTACGAGGCCTTGGCGGAGCGCGCACGTTCCAGAGCAGGGGTGCCGCTCCCCGGCCTCATCGCGGTGGGTGGGGCGGGTCTCGTCGGCTGCCTGGACGAGGCGGTCCAGTCCCTGGTGCCGGGTCGCGTGGGCGACGGGCGCGACGTGGCGATCGACGCGCTGGCCGCGGTGGTCGCCGTGTCGGTGGTGGGCCTGCTCCGGCGGGTACGGGTGGCGAGGCGTAGGGAGAGCCCTCCCGATTCGTGAGTCGCGCTCGCAGGCCGCGCTGTCCTCAGTTGATCCGCATGACCGTGATGTCGCCGTCCGGCATCCCGAATGCCCGGACCTGCGCCCCCGCGCCCGCGCCCGACGATACGAACTCGTGGAAGCGGATTCCGGACGGACCGATCGCGCAGAGCTGGCCCTCGGCCGGAGCCTGATAGTCGTCGCCCACGAGCTGGGGCGGGCAGGAGTAGGTGGCCGCGGTCGTGAGGTTGCGGGCGGGGTTTCCGGTCGTGTGGGAGCGTGTGGCGGCGAAGGGGTAGGCACCCGGCGGTGCCACCTCGGGCGGGGAGACGAAGATCGACGTCGCCGAGGCGAAGTCCCACGTCGTGAAGGCCCGGGCGGGGGTCGGGCCCACGTCGTTGAAGGCCATGGCGACCACGAGATCCTCGAAGAGCTGCTCGAAGGTGCGGCCGGTCGCCGCTTGCGGCGCGCTCACGCCGCCCGGGGATACACTGTCGGTCATCTGCTTGAAAAGGGGCGCATCGGCGAACGGAGCGGACGCGGCATTGCCGAACGCGTCTCCGAGGAAGCGGTGGAAGTGCCAACCGCCTGCGTAGAACGTGTGGAATTCGGCGGCGCCCGCGGGGTTCGTGATCGTGCTGTTCGGCTGGCTGTTGAAGTGTATGACGACATCCGCGATCTCCGAGATGACGCCCCAGAGCTCGGGAGGGACCTCGCCGCCGTTGGCGTCGACCGCGTCCAGGATGTCGTCTCCCGTGATGACCGCGTCCACACCGGGTCCGCCGATGCTCGCGAGCGCGGCGCGAGACGACATGGTCTGCGAGATCTCCGCCGTGCCTTCCTCGATCCAGAGGTCGTGAAACGTTCCGCGCGCCACGCTGTTGTGGAGCGACGTCACGTGCTTCACCTCGTGCGCCATCACGCTCAGAGCCAGGTAGCTCGGATCCACACCGTCGATCTCGTTGATGACGTCGGTCGAGAAGTACATGATCTCGCCCTCGTTCGAGTTCTGACAGTCAGCGGTCGGCCGGAAGTCTCCACTGAAGACACCGGCCGCAGCCGAGTCGGGGAGGGCGTTCGAAGTGGTCAGCAGGACCCGCTCGTTCCCGTCGATGTCGGGCGTCGGTCCCCAGTAGTCCGTGATGAGCTGCTGGACGTGGTCGTCCCAGTAGTCCAGCATCAACTGCGTCGCGGACTGGCTGAGCGGTGAGGTCAGCCGCTCGACGCTGTCCTGATAGATCGCGACGTGCTCGTTGAAGTTCACCAGTTGGACCGGCGTCCGGGACGCCGAGCTGGTGCACTGGAGCACGAGGAAGAGCTCGTCCCGGTCCGGCGGGTCCACGAGCCCCGGCCCCGCCGCGGCAGGGGCGCGGGCCGGCCGGGCCGGCAGTCGTGCGGGCAGCCGTAGGGCGAGCTCCATGTCTCGGCGACGGAGCTCCGCGTGGAACCGTCGCGTGTGTTCCCGGATCCGCGCGTCCCTCAGGAAGACGGAGCCGTCGAGCCCCGCGCGATCCGCCAGCGGGCGTGCGGTCGCCTGCGCCGCCGGCACGTACCCGGCCGCGATCGGCTCCTCCCCGGCGAGCTCCACCGTCGTGAAGATCGGGTCGACGCGCAGCGAGACGTTCGGCACGTCGTTGGGGTCCGCGATGAGCTTGGGCCGGCTCAGAACCACGCGGTACCGGTCCCCCGTCGTCCCCGTGGGCAGGAAGAGGCAACTGCTGCCGGGATACGTCTGGAAGTCGCCGGGATCGAGCACGACATCCACCCGGGTCGTGCAGTCGTCCGGCTCCACGATGAGGACCTGGGAGCCCGGCGTCGCCGAGCCCGCGCTCGCCGTGATCGCGGACGTCCCGACGGCGATCGCCGTGGCGATCCCCGCATCCGAGATCGTCGCGACGTCGAGTCGGCTGGAAGACCAGGAAAAGGTGATGCCCGGCACGACGTTCCCGTCCGCGTCGAGCGCGGTCGCCTCGAACTGGACCGAGAGGCCGACGTCCGTGGTCGGGCTCTCCGGCGTGAGCCGGATCTCCGCAATGCTCTCGGTGTCGGCGGGGCTCTCCTCGCTGCAGCCGGCGAGGACGGCGACCACGGTCAGGAAGATGGTACGCGCGGTCGTGGATACGACACGGGGACGGGAAGTCATGGACGCGTTCCGGAGTGAGGCGAGGGAGGGGTCGGGCCGGAAGGAGGGCGGAGCCGGTGCGCGTGATACGCCGCGAACGTCTCACGGTTCGGCGACCTGGTCCAGCAGAGAGGGAAGAAGGGCGGCGGCGGGGCCCAGAACGCTCACCCGAGCCGCAGGCGTGAGCACGGTGGGCTCGACGTTGACCTCCACCAAGGCACCGCCGCCGGCGAGCGTGGCCGACGGGATGGACGCGGCCGGGTGCACGAGCGCGCTGGTCCCGACCACGAGGCAGACGTCGGCCACGGCCGCGGCGTCGAACGCCGCACCGATCACCTCCGGATCGAGCGCTTCTCCGAACCAGACGACGTCGGGGCGCATGAGCGCCCCGCACGATCGACACTTCGGCAGGGCCGCGGCCGAAGTGGCGTCCACGGGGTCGGGTCGCTCCGCGATGGAGCCGCAGCCCGAGCAGCGGTCGCGATGGAGCGCGCCGTGCACCTCGAGCGGCAACGCGGGCGCCGGATCTCGGGCGCCCGCCACCTCCCACGCGGCCCGGTGGGGCAGCCCGTCGACGTTCTGCGTAACGGGCGTCGTGCGCCCCGGCAGGGCGAGCGCCAGACGCGCCAGGGCGCGGTGGGCGGGGTTGGGCTCGCAGTCGGCCAAGAGCCCCCGACGCCAGGCGTACCACTCCCACACGAGCCGCGGATCGCGCCGGAACGCCTCGGGCGTGGCGAGCTCCTCCGGGCGGTGCTCTTTCCACAGACCGCCGTGACCCCGGAAGGTCGGCACGCCGGACTCGGCCGAGACGCCGGCGCCGGTAAGCACCACGATCCGTTCGGCGTCGGCGAGGAGGTCTCGGGCGACGGAGATCAGCTCCGGATCGCCGTCCACGCGAGCAGCGCCCACCCTACGAGGAAGGCCACGCCACCGATCGGGGTGACGGCACCCAGCCACCGCTGGCCGGTGAGCACGAGCGTGTAGAGGCTGCCGGAGAAAACGACGATGCCGACGGTGAACGCCCACCCCGCGGCGTGGACCGTCGCGGTGCTCCACTCGGTCGACGCCCACGCCACCGCGAAGAGCGCGAGCGCGTGATACATCTGATAGCGGACGCCGATCTCGAAGGTGGCCAGGTCCTCGGGCGTCAGGGTCGCACGCAGCCCGTGGGCTCCGAAGGCGCCGAGTGCGACGCCCAAGCCGCCGAAGAGCGCGCCGAGGATGAAGAACGTCTTCATGGCTGTCGGTGTGGGCGCGGGGCGTTCAGTACGCGAGTCCGTACGCTTCGCGCCGCGGGTCGGACGCGACGGTCAGCACGCCGTTCTCGGCGTCACGGACGATCATGTGTGCTCCCCCGAAGGTCGCGGTCCAGCCCTCGATCAGCTCCAGGTCGTGGCCCCGCTCGAGCAGGCCCCGCGCGGCGTGCGAAGCGACCCGGTTCTCGAGGGCGACGCGAAGCCCGCCGTACGAGCGGAAGCGGGGCGCCTCGATCGCCTCCTGGGGCGTCATGTCGAAGAGGAGGAGGTTGTTCGTGATCTGGAGGAGCGACTGGGGCTGGCTGTCTCCGCCGGGGGTGCCGAGCGTGAATGCGAAGCCCCCGTCGTCGTGGAGCGCCATCAGCGGCGAGAGGGTGTGGTAGGGGCGCTTGCCGGGCGCGACCCGGTTGGGATGGCCCGCTTCGAGCGTGTAGAGCGCCCCGCGGTTGTGCAGCAGGATTCCGGTCTCGGGCTCGAGCAGCCCGGAGCCGAAGCCGGCGAAGTTGCTCTGGATCCAGCTCACCGCGTTGCCCCAGCGGTCGACGGCGGTGAGGTACACGGTGTCGCCCGCATCGTCGGGCGCCTCGTCGTCGTCCGTCGCGGAGTGATCGTCGCCGAAGCCGGGCGCCACGGCGTCGGCCGCCCGCTCGGGGTCGACGAGCGTGGCGCGCTCCCGCAGGTACTCGGGATCGAGGAGCCGGGCGATCGGCACGTCGACCTTCGCCGGATCGGCCACCCACCGGTCCCGATCGGCGAACGCGAGCTTCTTGAGCTCGATCAGCGTGTGCAGGTACTCGGCCGAGTTGTGGCCCATCGCGGTCAGGTCGTACGTCCCCGCCATCTCCATGAGCGCGAGCTGGGCGGGCCCCTGCGTGTTCGGGGGCATGGCGACGAAGGTGTGGCCCAGGTAGCCGGCCCGGAGCGGCTCCACCCACGTCGAGCTGTGCGCCGCGAAGTCCGCCGCGCGCAGATGACCACCCTCCGCCTCGACGAACGCCGCGAGCCGGCGGCCGACGTCGCCCGTGTAGAACGCGGCCTTGCCCCCCCGAGCGATCGCCTCGAGCGACGTCGCCAACTCGGGGTTGCGCAGCAGCGTCCCCACCTCTGGCGGTGCGCCGTCGTCCGGCAGGTAGAGCGCGCGTCCGTGCTCGTTCAGGTTGCCGCCCTGCGCCTCGAAGTCGAGCGCAAGGCGGGTGGAGACCGGAAAGCCGTCACGCGCGAAGCGCACGGCCGGAGCCAGCAGCTCCGCGAAGGGGCGGGATCCGAAGCGCTCGTGTGCATCGACCCACCCGGCCACGGCGCCCGGCACGCTGACCGAGAGCGCGCCGGACTGCGGAACGTCGTCGAGGCCCGCCGCGGCGAAGAAGTCCGGCGTCGCGAGGGCGCCCGAGCGGCCGCTCGCGTTGAGCGCACTCACCTCGCCCGTCTCGCCGTCGTAGAAGATCCCGAACGCGTCGCCGCCCACCCCGTTCATGTGGGGCCGGGTCACGGCCAGCACGCCGGCCATCGCGATGATCGCGTCGGTGGCGTTGCCGCCGTCGCGCAGGACGGCGAGCCCGGCCTGCGCGGCGAGTGGGTGCCCGGCCGACACGGCGCCCACGGTGCCGCGCACGTCGGGACGGTTCTGAGGTGCGTACGTCGTCGTGCGCACCTCGTCCGTCGTCTGCTCGGCCGTTTCGGGCGCCGCGCAACCCGCAGCGAGAAGAAGGGCGGTTGCGAGGAAGGGGGTCGGGCGGGTGGAGCGCATCACGATCCGGCATGGAGGGAGCGGGAGAGACACGTTGCGGTCGCCCCGGTTGGCGCGCCAGTGGACGTTGGGAGCGGGCGCCTCGGCCGTTATCCTACCCGTCCTCGCCCGGCCGCTTCACGGACGAGCGCGGCCCGCACCCACCCGATCCGAGGAGCCCGGCGTCGTGCAGCCTCCGACCGCACAGGCTCTGGCTACGACCCCGACGGGCGGCTCCTCTCGGTCCGCCCTCGGTCTCGCGCTCGTCGTCGCGTGCGCGCACATGATCAACGACGTCTACGCGTCGTTCGTGCTCCCGCTGCTGCCGCGCATCATGGGCGAGCTCGGGCTGTCCATCGCGCTCGCGGCCACGCTGGCGGTCGCCTTCTCGATCGCGTCCTCGCTGCCGCAGCCGCTCTTCGGGTATCTGTCGGACCGCTTCGGCCGTCGTACCTTCGCCGTGCTCGGACCGGTGGTGGGCGGCGTCTTCGTCTCCCTCCTCGGGTGGGCGCCGGGTTTCTGGACGCTCACGGCGCTCCTCGTCGTCGGTGGGATCGGGAGCGCGGCCTTCCACCCGCCCGGAGCGTCGTACGCGGTGCGCCTCTCGGAAGGACGGGGAGGCGGGGTGCGCTACTCGCTCTTCGCATTCTTCGGCTCGGTCGGCTTCGCGATCGGTCCGGTCCTCGCGGTCGCCCTCGTGCAGAGCCGCGGACTGGAGGGGATGTGGATCGCGATGCTGCCCGCCCTCGCCTGCGCGCCGCTCGTCTTCCTCGCGCTGCCGGCAGGGCGCGCCGACGTGAGCACCGCCCGCCCGCCGACGCCGCGCGAGGTACTCGGACAGCTCCGGGGACCGCTGGGGCTCCTCTTCGGCGTGAGCGCGGTGATGGCGTTCGTTCAGCGGGTCTTCCTGACGATGGAGCCGATCATCGTGGCGGAGCTCGGCGGGAGCGAGGCGCGTGGCGCCCTGGTGCTCACCGCATACCTCGGAGCTCAGTCGTTCGGGACGATCCTCGGCGGGGTTCTGGCCGATCGGGTCGATCGGCGACGCCTCCTGGCGCACCTGTGCTTCTGGACCGTGCCCACGCACCTGATCGCGGTCGTCGTCGCGCCGCACGGCGCAGTGGGCCTCGTCGCGGCCGCCGTGGCCGGCATCCTCGGGATGGCCACGCTTCCCGCGGTCGTCGTGATGGCGCAGGAGCTCGTGCCGTCGGGCACGGGTTTCAGCTCGGGGATCGTGATGGGCCTCGCCTGGGCGACCGGCTCCGCGGGCGTCCTCGTCACCGGGGTCGGCGCCGACCTGGTCGGCGCAGTGCCGGCGACCCTCGCGAGCGTGCCCCTCGCGCTCCTCGGCGCCGCCCTGGCGCTCCACCCGAGCCTCGCGCGGGCGGAGAGCGGGGAAGGGGGCGATGAGGCTTCCGGCCCGATCGGGCCGGCCGTACCCGCCCTGGGTGACTGAGGGGGGAATCGCGTGCCGTTCCGACTCGACCCGCCGCGGGATCGCAAGCTCTACCGGCTGGTGAAGAAGGCCGAGCCGGTCCGGCTCGTGAAGGGCCGGTGGCTCTACTCTCCGGGCGACCCGGCCCGCGAGATCTGGCTCGTACACAGCGGCTACGTGCGACTCGTTCTGCCGGGAATGGAGCGCGGCCGCCGCGAGCGCACGGTCTCGATCGCGGTTCCCTGGGAGACCTTCGGGGACGAGGCGTTCACGGAGGGCCACCGCCGCTACGGGGCGGTGGCGGGCGCCACGGCCGTCGTGTGCCCGCTGCCGAAGACGGCGTTCCTGCACGGGCTCAAGACCGCGAAGCGGAGCCTCGACGCGTATCTGGAGGGGCAGGAGCGGGAGCTTCATCGGCTCCGGCATGCGCAAGGGGGATCACACGGCCCCACGGCCGCTCAGCGGCTCGCCGAGGTCCTGATCGACGTCGGCGCCCGCTGCGGGGAGCCTTCGGGTCGGGGGATGGAGCTCTCGGAGCGGCTCACCCATCAGGTGCTCGCCGACCTCGCCGGGGCACACCGCGCGACGGTCACCACGCTCCTCAACGACTGGATCTACGACGGGGTGATCGGGGTGACGGACGACCACCGCTTCACCCTGCGACGCCCGGCGGAGCTTCGGGTCCTCGCGGGGTACCACCGCGAGGAGTGACCGTCTAGCTTTCGAAGCTGCACCAGCGGCGGATCGCCGCGCCATCCCAACGCAGGAAGAGCATGTCGCAGCGCCATCCCGGGGCCCGTCGGGCCTCTCAGCGCGCCTCGGGCGGGGAAGCCGACGACGCGTTCATCGCACGGATTCTCGACGTCAGCGGTTGGGCGAAACAGAACCAGCAGCTCCTGACCGTCCTCGGCGTCGTGACCGTAATTCTCGTGGCTGGCGGGCTCTACTACCGGAGCTTCCGCGCCGACCTGCGCGACCAGGCGGCGGAGCGCCTCGAGATGATCCATCAGTCGATCGCGATCAACGATGTCGAGGGCGCGAAGATCGATCTGGCGACCTTTCTGGACCAGTTCGGGGGCACCGCCTACGAGGGCGAAGCGCGGCTCGTCCTCGGCGAGCTGTATCTGGAGTCCGGAGAACCCCAACAGGCCCTCGCGGTCCTCGGGCCGCTCGGTTCGTCGCCGAACCGTCCGATCGAGTTCCAGGGCGCGGCGCTCCTGGCAGCGGCGTACGAGCAGGAGGGACGGCTCGACGAGGCGGAGGAGACCTACCTCGATATCGCCAACCGCTCGGACCTCTCCTTCCAGGTTCAGGCCGCGCTCGACTCCGCGGCACGGATCCGTGCCGCCCGGGGCGACACCTCCGGCGCGATCGAGCTCTACGAGCGCGCTCTCGGCGAGCTGGAGGAGAACGACCCGGGGCGTGGGACACTGCAGATGCGCATCCAGGAGCTCCGGACCACCGCCTCCTGACGGGGAGTGGGGGCATAGCGAGGGCATCCGGCGCACTCACGGCGCTTTCGCCAGCACTACGCTCCTCTCCTGGGGCCACTTCGTATAATGTATATTATGTTAGGTACGTGATACATGGGGGACGTGCCCCCAGCGTGCCCTCAGACGCTGTGCCGGCGGAGAGGGTCAGCCCCCTGTAGCCCCCTACCGGACCCGGGACTGCCACGGCTCCACCGCCTCCACCCGGACCGGCGCGGTGCCGGTGCCGACCATCCCGAGCTGTCGCGCCGCCTCGTAGGAAACGTCGATGATGCGGCGGTCGGGGTCGGAGAACGGCCCGCGATCGTTGACCCGGATCAGCAGCGTCCGGCCGTTCGCCAGATTCGTCACGCGCACCCAGGACGGCAGCGGCAGCGTCCGGTGCGCCGCGGACACCGCATACATGTCGAACGGCTCTCCGCTGCTCGTGGGTCGGCCGTGGAAGGCTTCCCCGTACCACGACGCGATCCCCCGCTCGTCGTAGCCGCGCGAGCTTTCCAGGACGCGGTAGGTGCGCCCGCTCTGGCGGTACTCGACCATGTTGCCGCCCCGGCTGGGGGGCTCGGCCGTCGGCGTTCCGGATACGGGCGGTGCCGGGCGGTCGCCGCGGCCCTCGAGCCCGGGCGAGCCGATCATCGTGCAGCCCACGAGGCCGATCGCAGCTGCGGCGAGCGACGGGCGGATCAGTCGGAGAGCCCCTTCCACCCCTTCACTTCCTTGTACGCCTTCTTGACCAGCTTGCGCTGTTTCTTGGGCGACATCCGTGCCAATCTACCGCTGACAAACCGTTTATCGTCTGTGACTTCACGCAGTACATGAACGTCGGCCGGCGGCTCCGGCAGCGATTCGTCCTCGGACTCCAGCTCGATCTCGAGCAGCGCGAGTCCCTCGAGCGGTCCGAGGAAGCGGTCGAGCTCCCACGGCCCGAGCTTCCAGCGCACCTTCTCGATCACCCGGTCGTCCGCCGCCTTGAACAACGCCTCGGCGATCTCGTCCGGGACGATCGTCTCGTGCTCCTCCCGTCGGATCCCTGAACCGCTCTTCGAGGTGAGGACCGCGCCCCTCGGCTCGCCGGTGCGAATCCGCACGGAGGGATTCCCGTTCCGGACATACCCCTGGCGTAGCGGGTAGCCCTCCCCCAGCCGGAACCAGACGGTGTCGTCGACGCGCACGAGGAAGCGGCGTTCGATCTCCCAACCCATGAAGCGCTCAGCCTCGCGGTGCCGGCTTGCGGCCGAGCACGGCGATCCGCCGCCTCAGGAGTGGCACGAATGGCTGGAGTGCGCGCTCGAGCACGCGCAGCCCCGGCACGTGCGACTCCGCGTAGTACGCCCGTTCGATCTCGAAGCCGGCGTCGGTGAGCAGACGCTTCATCGCGGCCATCGACTTGTAATCGACGTGGCTCACGTCGCGCTTCAGCAGGAGATTCCGATTCTTCATCACCTCGAGAATGTGGCCCCGATGCGGGGTCCACGTCACGAACCGTCCGCCCGGACGCAAGACGCGGAAGGCTTCGCGCGCCACCCGGGCCGAATCGTCGGGATAGAGGTGTTCGAAGAGATCCGCCGCCAGCACGACGTCCCACGCCTCGGCCTCGAGTCCGGTGGCCCCCGCGTCGGCGCACAGGAAGCGCACGTTCGGGTGGGGCTCCTCTTCCAGGCGCTTCTCGCAGAAGGCGATCGAGCGCTCGCTGAAGTCGACGCCCACGACCGCGTCCACCCGATCGGCGAGCACGAAGGTGAACGTCCCCCACCCACACCCGAGATCGACGGTGCGGTCGCCGGGCCCCGGCTGGTGGATCTCCAGGACCTTGCGCACCCGATAGCGCTGGAATGGGCTCTCGGGATCGACGAGGTGCGCCCCCTCGAAGTAGTCCGTGGAGTCGTAGAACTCCCGGCCGATCCGTTCGGAGGCCGTCACAGCCTGCCCACGAGGTCCTGGATCCGGAGCCACCAGACGCGCCAGACGGCCTCGCGCACGATGCGCTTGGACATCTTCGACTCGCCCGAGCCCCGCTCGGTGAAGAGGATCGGATGCTCGACAAGCCGGAACCCGGCCCGCCACGCCCGGAACTTCAGCTCGATCTGGAAGGCGTACCCGTTCGACTGGACCCGTTCGAGGCCGACCTTCTCGAGGACCGCGCGGCGCCAGCCATTGAAGCCGCCCGTCCCGTCGCGGATCGGCATGCCCGTGATCGTCCGCGCGTAGCGGCTCCCGAAGTACGAGATGAGGAGACGGCTCATGGGCCAGTTCACGACCGTGACCCGGCCGTCGACGTAGCGGGAGCCGACCACGACATCCGTCTCGTCGAGGGCCGCGATCAGGTCGGGGAGC
The DNA here is from genome assembly GCA_028280205.1 of Longimicrobiales bacterium. Lineage (GTDB taxonomy): Bacteria > Gemmatimonadota > Gemmatimonadetes > Longimicrobiales > Gaopeijiaceae > UBA2589. The sequence goes on along the minus strand of JANQME010000296.1, from coordinate 1,059 downwards.
GCGGCGGGCGGGTGCGAGAAGTCCGCGTCCATCTCGAAGAGGACGTCGTAGCCCTCCGACAGCCCCAGGCGGAAGCCCGCGAGGTAGGCGCGACCCAGCCCGTCCTTGCCCGCGCGGTGCAAGACCTTCACCCGTTCGCTGTCGGCCGCCAGCCCGTCGGCGATCTCCCCGGTACCGTCGGGCGAGGCGTCGTCGACGACCAGCACGTCGATGCGCGGGTCCTGCTCGAGGACGCGGGGGACGATGTTCGCCAGATTCTCGGCCTCATCGTACGTCGGGATGATGACGAGGATGCGCTCGATGTCAGCCACGAACGGGCTCGCCCCCTTCTCCGACTGGCTGCTCGCTGTCCCCCTGCTCCGCCGCGGAGCCATCGTACCCCCGCTCCACCGGGCGGGTCACGTGCCGAGCCCAGAAGACGCTCGCAGGCACGATCTCGACTCCGGTCGTCCACAGGCGCGCGATGACGGCGACTCCGCCCGCGGTGGCGGGGCCGAGATGAGGAGCGAGGAGGGCGAGAAGCGACGCTTCCCGGACCCCGAGGCCGGCCGGTGCGAAGATCGCCACGTACCCGACCACGTACGCGGCACCGAAGGCCGAGGTCGTGGCGAGGAAGGCCGCGTCGTGACCCAGCCCGAGCACGAGCACCCAGAATGCCGTCGTGTAGACGATCCAGTTCGCCAGGCCCAGCACGAGCCAGCCGAAGGCGTCCGTCGGCCGCAGCGCTTCGGGCTCGGGCGTGCGGGAGAGCCGGAACCAGAGCGACGTAAGGGCATGGAAGACCGACGGCACGAGCCCGACGAGCACGGTCCCCAAGACCACGGCCGGAACGGCCCACCGCCACGCTGCGCCCGCGGCCAGCGTCCACAACGAACCCATCCCGATGAGAAGCGCCGAGGCCAAGGCAATCCCCTGCAGGAGGACCGCGGCCACGGTCGCGGTCGAGGCGGCGACGCCGCGCCCGTGCGCCAGGGTGGCCAGAGCCGCGATCTGCCAGACCTTCCCGGGGACGTAGCGGCTGAGGTTCGCCACCATGACGAGCGGGACGGACTCGGAGAC
>JANQME010000261.1 GCA_028280205.1 Longimicrobiales bacterium | reverse complement strand
TTGAGGATCCTCGTGTCTTCGGCGTTCAGCCCGAGGAGGCGGATCGGGCGGCCCTCGGTGAGCGCATCCAGGCACCGGTCGAGGACGGACGCCTCGCGGACCGCCTCCTTGTCACCGGACTTGGCCTTCTTCGCCACGCGCTCGAGCCGGCGCTCCACGGTCTCGAGGTCGGCGAGCGCCAGCTCGGTCTCGACGATCTCCCGGTCGCGCACCGGGTCCACGTCCCCGAGCACGTGTGTGACGTCGGGGTCGTCGAAGCAGCGGAGCACGTGGGCGATCGCGTCCACCTCCCGGATGTTGCCCAAGAACTTGTTTCCCAGGCCCTCACCCTCGGAGGCGCCCTTCACCAGGCCCGCGATGTCCACGAACTGGATCACGGTCGGCACCCGCGACTTCGACCGCATGAGCTCGTGGATCCGGTCGAGACGCGCATCGGGCACCTCGACCATGCCGACGTTCGGCTCCACGGTGCAGAACGGGTAGTTCTCCGACGGCGCGCCCTGGGCCGTGAGGGCGTTGAACAGCGACGACTTCCCGACGTTGGGAAGCCCCACGATTCCGACCTTGAGCATGAATTCCGCGGCGGCGGGCGATGCGGGACGGGTCGGCCCCGCCCGGAGGACGCGGGACGCTAGCGGAGGGGGTGTGGAGGGTCAACGCGCCCTCAGCCTGCCGCACTCCCGATCCGCCGAGGCCTCGCCCGGGGCACCGTGCCGTCTTCCGGTACCAGGCCCAGGAGCGTATCTCCGGCCTTCGGTTCGAAGGACGTGTCGGCCGTCGCGACCGAGACCACGCCGTCCTCCGACACGGACAGGAGCGGGACGGCGTCGTCCCCGTGCTCTTGCCGCCATTCACGGGTGCCGAACTTCTCCGTGAGCGGCGTCGCACGAAGCTCCTGCCCCCCTCCCATGCGGCGGTGCAGCTCCTCCAACGTGAGGTCGGTGCCGAAGAGGACCCTTGCCCGCTGGTCCGGGCTCAGCTCCGACGGACCCTCGCTCGGCTTCCGGGACGGGGCCACCTGGTAGAGGTTCTCACGCCCGAAGAGGTACACGAAGTGCATCGCCGAGAAGGCGTTCACGTCATCGTTGGACGTCATCGCGAAGAGCTTCCCGATCCCGGGCAGCTCGAGGGCGACCTCCGCCTCGTCGGTCAGCACACTTCCGTGGTACGTGCGGAGCCCGTCCATGCGCGCCTGCCGGATGCGCCGGAGATTCGTGTCCACCATGAGGACGGGGATGTCCAGGAGGTGGAGGTGGCGCCCGAGCGCGCGGCCGACCGCATGCGCGCCCACGATCACGACGCCGCTCGGGTTGCGTTCGGCGAGCCCCAGTCGGATCGCGAGCGGACGCCCGATGACCCCGTAAATCGCGACCGATCCGGCGATCACGAAGAAGACGATCGGTACCAGCTCCTCCGCCCCCGCGAAGCCCTCCTGCTCGAGTCGCAGAGCGAAGACGGCCGTCACCGCGGCAGCGACCACGCCGCGCGGGGCCATCGCCGAGATGAAGATCCGGTCGCGCCGGGCCACGTCGGAGCCGAAGGTGCACAGAGCGACCGCGAGTGGGCGCACCACGAGCACCAGCAGCCCCAGGAAGAGGAACTCCGGGACGGCGAGGTTCTGAACGTCCGCGAAGCGGACCCTCGCCGAGAGCAGGATGAAGAGCGTGGAGATGAGGAGGACCTGGAGGTTCTCCTTGAACTCCGTGATGTGGCTGATGTCGACCCGGCGCTGGTTCGCCAGAATCACCCCCATCACCGTCACCGCGAGCAGCCCGGCTTCGTGCTGGAAGACGTTGGCCGCGGCGTAGCCCGAGAGCGCGAGCGCGAGCGCCGCCGCGCTGTGGAGGTGATCCGGAATCCAGTAGCGCTGGAGGCAGATCACGAGCGCGACCGCGGGGATGGCCCCGAACACCGTGCCGGAGAAGAGCGTGCGCAGGATTCCGGCGAACTCCGGCAGAGCACCCCCCTCCACGAGCCCTTCGAAGACCAGAACCGCGAGGACCGCCCCGATGGGATCGATGAGGATCCCCTCCCACTTGAGGATCACGCCGCCGGCCCCGGTGGGTCGGATCTGACGCAGAAGCGGAATGACGACCGTGGGTCCGGTCACCGTCAGGATCGCGCCCGCGAGGACGGCGAGTGGCCAGGAGAAGTCGAGGAGGAAGTGCGCCAGCGCGGCGCCCATGACCCACGTGGCCGCCGTCCCGATCGTCACGAGCTTCGCCACGATCGCCAGCGAGCTGCCCAGCTCGGGCAGGTGGAGCGTGAGCGCGCCTTCGAAGAGGAGGATCGCGACCGCGATCGACACGAAGGGCAGCAGCAGCTCGCCGAACATCTCGTCCGTGTGCACCAGCCCCAGCCCCTCCGGTCCCGCCGCGATCCCGAAGAGGATCAGGAGCAGGATCGCCGGGAAGCGCAGTCGCCAGCCAATCCACTGGGCGAGAGCGCCCAGGACGGCGACCGCGACGAGGCCGGTGAGGATGGATTCGTGCACGCTGGCGAGCTCGCGGAATGGAGAGCGGAGACGGAACGGGGGGCTGCTACCCCGAAGTGGCGCGGCTGCCGCGCAGCACCCGCGCGAGCGCGTCGTGCAGGTCGGATTCGAACTCGAAGCGGAGCGCCACGACCGCATCGTCCGGCTCGATCGGCGGCCCGTTTCCCGAACGTTCGGGAGCCCGGGGGTGTGCCAGCGGCCACAACCCACCCACGAGGACGAGCATGACGCGGATCACGGCGCCGTGCTCCCGAACGGTGAGCCGGGGTTCGACCCTCTGCATCCCGCGGGCGAGCTCGTCCACGAGGTGCAACCCGTCCCGCTTGAAGGTCGCCACCTCTTCGGGATCGAGGTTGCGCTCCATGATCGTCGGGAGCGCGCTCTGAAGCTGGCACAGGAGCGGGCGATGCGCGAACGACGCCGAAAGGAGCCCGGCCAGCTCGTCCGGCCCGCGTGCGCCGGCGGACACCGCCGCGTCCATCCGCCGACCGACCGCTTCGCCGAAGGCGAGCCACTCGTCCGCGAGCACCGCGAGCAGCACCGATTCGAGGCCGCCGAAGTACCTGTAGACGTTGGACTTGGCCATGCCGGCCCGGCGGGCGACCTCGGCCAGGCTGAGCGCCCACGGGTCGGTGCCCTGCTCGAGCGACTCCCGCGCGGCGTCGATCAGAGCCCGCTCGCGTTCCGCCTTCTGCGGCCGGGTGCGGGCGCGCTGGAACGACGGCGTCCCGGACGAATCGCCTTCGGACATCGAGCCCCGTTGGTAAATGAACGCCGTTCTCTTATTATGAGAACGGCCGTCACCTATCGTGGTCCCCGATCCCACCTGCTGCAAGCGAGCGTGCCGAATGCCTCGTCCTCTCATGGCTCCACCCGAGCTCCTGCACACCGACCTCACCGGGCGTCGCTACGTCGTCACCGGCGCGAACTCGGGAATCGGCCGCGTCACCGCGAGCCAGCTCGTGGCCCAGGGCGCCGACGTCACCCTGGCGGTCCGCCGGCCCGACGACGCTCGGTCCGTGGCCGCGGAGCTGGACGGGCCCGGCTCCGTCGACGTAGTCGCCCTCGATCTCGGCGACCTCGCTTCGGTTCGCCGGTGCGCGGATACGCTGCTCGCTGCGGACCGGCGCATCGACGGGCTGCTCAACAACGCCGGAGTGATGAACACGTCGGAGGGTCGAACGAAGGACGGCTTCGAGACGCAGATCGGGATCAACCATCTCGGCCACTACCTGCTGACCGAGCTCCTCCTCGACCGACTTCGCGCCTCCGCCCCGTCCCGGGTCGTGAACGTGTCGAGCTGCTACCACGACGTCGCCCAGAAGCGCACGGGCGAGGTCGTGCTGGACGACCTTCACTTCGAGCGGCGAGCGTACGACGGATGGAAGGCGTACGCCCAGGCGAAGCTCGCGAACGTCCTGCACGCCCGGGCCCTCGCGAAGCGTCTGGACGGGACGGGCGTGACCGCGGTGAGCCTGCATCCGGGCTGGGTGCGCACCCGCCTCATCCGCCACAGCCTGCCGGTGTGGGCCCAGGACACGATCCTGCGGCCCTTCCTGCGCGCCGCGGGGATGATCGAGCCGTGGGAGGGAGCGCAGACCTCACTGTACACGCTCCTCGCGCCCGAGGTGGAGGAGCATCCGGGCGCATACTTCAGCCAGATCGGTCGCTACCGCGACCGCGCGCTGGACGGAGGCGGCTGGCCCATGCGCTCCCCGAACCCGCAGGTCCACGACGACGGGCTCGTCGACGCGCTCGACGCGCACAGCCGGCAGCTCGTCGGGCCGGCCGCCTGAGCCGGGCTCGTTCCCCTTCCTGTACTCCGGGTGCGGCTCGCCTCACCGATGAGCGTGGGCCAGCGACGAAGACGAGGAGGTTCGACGTGAAGACGTACATCCGATCCGCGGCGGTCTTCGCCGCCGCGATGCTCGCCGCGGTGCCGGCTGTGGCCGCCGAAGGACTACGACCCACTCCGGATCCGGAGCCCGAGGTCCACGTGGTCAACAACCACCCATACCGGATCCGGGTGCTCCTGGTCGACCCGGACGGACGCCACCACTCGCTCGGGCGACTGCGCCCGAGTCGGGCGGCCGGATACGACCTCGACCGCTTCGCGATCGACGGCCGGCCGGTGATTCTCAAGGTGGTCGTCGACGAGCCCGTGTGGTCGCCGGCGGCGACCGGGGAAGCGGTACGGAGTAGAGCGCTCCATCTCCGAGGCCGGACCGAAATCCGCGTCTGGGTGGAACCCGATCTGACCGAGACCCGGGTCGAGGTCCGCAACTGATCCGCAACTGATTTCACGGCCGCGGCACCCGCGGCAGCACGGCTCGAGCGGATCCGCTCCGCCCTCCCACCTCGGGGGGCGGAGCGAAGCTCGTCGGGGTAGATTGGCCGGCCTGTTCCCCGCACCCCTCAGGCAGGCCTTAGAGGCATGAAGCGCGAGCAGTCGCTGGAGGCGATCCGCCGGCGAGCGGAGTCCGGCACGCCCTGGGACGTGGTGGTGATCGGCGGGGGCGCGACCGGGGTGGGGGTGGCGGTCGACGCGGCGTCG
>JANQME010000204.1 GCA_028280205.1 Longimicrobiales bacterium | reverse complement strand
GTGCAGCCCCCTCTGTGGTCTCAGTCCGGCGACGGCGACCGCTTCGCGATGGTGGTACGTCGGAGCCGGGAGCCGAGGCTCGGAGTCCTCCACGAATCGCGGCACCACTCACGAACGAAGAGGCCGCCCCGACGCCGGGGCGGCCTCCAGAGTTCAGTGCTGACCGATCGGGTCAGATAGCGACGACGTTCTCCGCCGCGGGTCCCTTAGGGCCCTGGACAATCTCGAACTCGACCGAGGCGCCCTCTTGAAGGCTCTTGAAGCCCTCCGCCTGAATGGCGCTGTGATGGACGAAGCAGTCCTTGCTTCCGTCCGCCGGCGTGATGAATCCGAAGCCCTTCTGATCGTTGAACCACTTCACGGTTCCCGTAGTACGCATGCTCTGCGCTCCTCGGTTGTGCAGCAAGGGAGTAACGCATCGCGTACTTCCAGATACTGCTGATGTTCGCGTGGAATCCCCACGCCCGGTGTGGCCACCCTGGCCACAACTGAGAAGGGCGCCGGTCTCGACCATGAGACCGTCGCCCCACAACGTTTTGCAACGAACGCTCGAGCGTTCCTGCTAGAGGTTCGCGGCAAGCCCGCCCGAGGTCAACCGAATCAACCGTATTTACGAGTATGACGTGGGGATCGTGCAACAGCGAAGTGGTGCATCGCATCGACGAGATCGCGTGCTACCGGTGTTCTCGCCCCACGGTTGCCCGTCCGGCGGCGGGCGACACAAAGTACGGAGTGGACAGCCCGTTGATGCCGCCGTGCTGAGGTCGTTCCGCCAACTCGCACGGTTCCCGTCCGAGCTGCGCGAAGGGCGGCGACGCCGCGCCGAGATGGAGGAAACGCGGAGCCGGGTGGCGGTGACCGACACACTCCGCGGGACCGACTGTGACCTCCTGACCCGCGTCGTGCCCGATTCTGCGACCTGAGCACACTCGGGCGGGACCGGCCCGCCCATCCACTACGCCTTCCAGACCTCTCGGCACAGACGTACCCAGTTCCCGCCGATCACCTTCTCGATCACCCGGTCGGAGTGGCCACGCGAGGAGAGCGCATCGGCGATCAGGTCCATGCGACGATGCGAGTTCAGCTCGGGCACGGTGAAGAGCACGCCCGGGTCCTCGGCGGGGGCTGCGATCCCGGCCGCGATCCGACGCGCCACGAACTCGCGATGCTTCGACCAGTACTCGTCGGAGCCGTCGATGGGCGTGATCGAGAGGTCGCTCCCGATCCCCACGCCGTCCTCGCCGCACACGTTCAGCGCGTGCTCGATGTGCGCCACCACATCGGCCGCCGTCGGCACCCGCCCCGGCGAGAGGAAGGGCATCAGGTAGATCCCGACGACCCCGCCTCCGTCCGCCGCCGCCCGCAGCTCTTCGTCGTCCTTCGAGCGCGGGTGCCGCGCCACGGCGTTGCACCCGGTGTGCGTGATCCCCACCGGCGCGGTCGACATCCGGATACCCTCGGCGGTCGTGCGCTTGCCGCAGTGCGACAGGTCGACGATCGAACCGAGCTCGTTGAGCCGCTCAATCAGCTCGTGACCGTACGCGCTCAACCCCGCGTTGCCCGGCTCGAGACTGCCGTCGCCCACGAGGTTCCGCAGGTTGTACGTGAGCTGCACCACGCGCACGCCGAGGTCGTGGAAGACGTCCATACGCGAGAGGTCGCCCTCGTACGGCGTCGTGTCCTGAAAGCCCAGCACGATCCCCACCCGACCCGTCGCCTTGGCGTCGAGGAGCTGGTCGACGGAGCGGACGAGACGGAAGACGTCGGGCCAGCGCTCGACGTTCGCGAACCACGGGGCCATCCGCCGCAGCGTGGTCGTTGTGTCGCCCGCGCTCACCGTCACGTTCATCGCCGTGATGCCGGACGTGCGCGCGTTCTCCACCATCTCGTCGTCGAGCGGCGGGCTCTCCGGGTAGTTGAAGTACCCGGGGCTGCCGAGGAAGTCGATGACGATTGCGTCCTCGTATCCCGGCCAGCGCGGGGCCGGCCGAGGCGGCGTCTCCGGCGCGGGCTCGTCCGTCGGTGAAGCGCCGGCGGACACCGAGCGCGGGTCGGCGGCAGTGAAGACCTCGGGCGCGATCCCGGCGGCGGCGGCGAAGCGGAGGAAGTCTCGGCGCGCAACGGTCATGGAGGCCTCCAGCTTCGAGTGTGGAACCAGAGTGGCGAAGCGGGCCGGCGTTCGCCAGCATGCCTCATGAGTGAGCAGAGTCGGACGCTGGCGGTCGGGTGGATCGAGGCGTGGATCCGGATGGATCTGGAGTGGCTGCGTACCCATCTGGCGCCGGACTTCGTGCACGTCAGCCCGTTCGGGCGTTTCGACGATCGCGATTCGTACCTCGCCGCCGTGGAGCCGATGGCGCGCAAGAGCGTCGCCGAGCTCACGATCCTCGACGTGGTCGCCGAGGACGACCGGGCGGCGATCCGGTTCGAGAACCGGACGCACGCCGGTAGCGTGGACACGTGCGACTGGATCTTCGTCCGGGACGGCCTCATCCGGGAGGTGCGCTCCTTCTACGACAGCGTCCGAGTGCGCGAGACCCTCTCCCCGGACGAACAGTCGACGCTGGACGGGAGCTGAAGGAATCCGGCCCAGCCCCTCGGGGTACCTCGCCGCATGCCCCGTCGCTTCCTGCGCAAAAGCCTCAAGTTCCTCCACACGATGGCCGCGATCGGCTTCTGTGGATCGCTGGCCGCGTTGCTCGTGCTGCACCTCTCCCTGCCCGAGCCGTCGGAGCTCGAGCGCTTCGCGACACTGCGCATGGCGATGGGCGCGATCTCCGGCTGGATCCTCCTGCCGTCCACCGGCCTGGTCGCGATCAGCGGACTCCTGTCGATGGGCGAGACACCCGCCTACCACAGCGCAGGGTGGGTCTGGGCGAAGCTCGCGTCCGGCATTCTCGTGCTCGAGGGCACGCTGGTCTCCGTGCACGCTCCGACGAGGAATGGCGCGAGTCGGGCCCAGGCGGCGCTCCTCGGCGACGTGCCGGTCACCGAGCTCGGCGCGACGCTGGGCGGTGAGTGGGGCGCGATCTGGGTCATCTTCGGCGTGGGCGTAGCGAACGTGGTCCTCGGGATCTGGCGGCCGCGCTTCTCCCCGAAGACGCAGACGAAGAAGGATGAAGGGGTCGAAGCCACGGCGTAGCCGAGAGTCTTGCAGATTCGTCGAATCGTTTCGACACTTGTCGACATGAATACCGGAACCCATCCGCCCGATCACCTCGGCTTCTTCAAGGCGCTGGCCGACGCGAACCGGCTCCGCGTCGTGGGGCTGCTCGCGCGCCGACCCCACTCGGTCGAGGAGCTGGCGACCGTTCTCGACCTCCGCGCCTCGACGCTGTCGCACCACCTGTCGAGGCTCGCCGACGCCGGGCTCGTTCGGAGCGAGGCGGACGGGCACTACCACATGTACTCGCTCGACTTCGACGCTCTGCACGCCCGTGCCCGAACGCTCTCGACGGATGAGGGACTCGAGGAGCTCGCTGCGGTCGACGGCGTCGAAGACCCCTTCGACCGGAAGGTCCTGAGCACGTTTCTGGACGCGAATGGTCGGATCGTCCAGTTCCCGGTGAAGCGCAAGAAGTTCGACGTGCTCCTCCGCCACGCCCTCGGTCTCTTCGAGGACGACGGACCCTGGGACGAACGCGAGATGAACCGACGACTCGAAACGCTCTCGGACGATACGGCCACGTTGCGGCGTGGCCTCATCGACCACGGGCACATGACCCGGTCGGCCGGGGGCTCGGAGTACCGCCGCGCCTGAGATCGCGTTGGCGGGGTCGATCGCGACGTCCGCGCGTCCGACCCGTCTCGAACCCGCTCAGCGCGAGACGAACGTCTTCGTGACGATCCGCCACCCGGGGGCGAGCCTGTAGAGGAGCAGGTAGTCGATGTAGCTCCCGCCCGTACGTGAGATCTCGACCTTCGCCATCGCGAGCGCTCCGTCGACGACATCGAGCTCCAGGATTCGCCACTCCTCGCCGTAGGACGCGTTCGGCCTCGGTTCGCGGCCGAGGATCTCGGCGAACGTCATGCCGTTCAGCGCTTCCTCCCCCGCCTCGCCGGACGGCCAGAGGAGGACGCCCTCCTCGGTGGCGAACACGTCGGCGAGCAGCTCGTGATCGGCGGTACGCCAACCCACGACGTACTGCTCCACCACACGGGCGACCGCCAAAGAGTCGGCCGTATCCTGAGCCTCGGCCGGCGTGAGCCCGACCCCTCCGGCGCACAGCGCCAGCGCCACCCTCATCACGTCCTTCTTCCTCTTCATCATCGTCCCATCCTCCTCGTCATCGTCCCGTCCCTCGTCGGCCTCGTGCGGTGCGGTTCGTCAACCCGGCCATTCGACGCGCCAGGTCGGCAGCGAACGTAAGCGTCGAGAAGCGTCTTCACGACGCTGGTATCTTCGCAGTATGACTTCCACGGACCCCATCTACGACGAGCTGTGCGCCTGGACGCTATCGCTGGGAGACGCCGACTTCGTGCACCAGCACGTCGTCGACGCGCGCATGTTGCAGACCGCCACCGCTGAGACGAAGTCGATCGGGGTCGCGTTCGCCCTCGTCGGACTCCACCTCTACCTCGAGCGCGGCTTCACGGGCCGCGAGGTCCAGAAGGTGCACATGAGGCTCGGACGCGGCGGCCCACCCTGGCCCACCTTCGAGCTCCCGGCCGAGCGCGGCGCTCTGACCCACGAAAGCGTGATCGAACATCCCGAAGGCCCGGACCGCATCGAAGCGATCCGTCGGTGGTGCATCGCGGTATGGGCGCCGTGGTCAAGCCAACGCGAGGGGGTGACCGCCTTCCTGCGGGAGCGACGGGTCGTTCCGTGACCCACCCGCCGGAGAGGTGCGATGGCCCGGTGGTCCAGCTACCCGGCGGCTCTTACACCTCGTGGAGCGACCCGCCCGCCCGTGCGTTCCCGCAAGGCGGGACAGTACGCCCCGTTGATGGGTGCTACGCGGTTGGAGTCGAACGACCTTCCTGCCAGCGCTCCATGACCACATAGACCGTGGGCAGCACGAAGAGCGTCAGCAGCGTGGCGCTCAGCAGACCTCCGATCACGACCGTAGCGAGCGGGCGCTGCAGCTCGGCACCAGGCGAGGTCGACGTCGCCATCGGTACGAAGCCGAGGCTCGCGGCGAGGGCGGTCATGAGAACAGGGCGAAGCCGGGTCGCTGCTCCTTCGAGCGCGGCTTCGCGGAGCCCACGGCCAAGGTCGCGAAGCTGATTGATGTAGCTCACCATCACGACGCCGTTGAGGACCGCGATCCCGAAGACGGCAATGAAACCGATCAGCGCCGACGTGCTGAGGTTGAGGCCGGCGATCCAGAGCGACGCGATCCCACCGACGACGGCAAAAGGCACATTCAGCATGATCAGCAACGGATGGCGGATCGTGCCGAAGTTGGAGAACAGGAGCAGGTAGATCGCGAGTACGGCAACCGGCACGAGCACGGACAGCCGCCGCGCGGCCGTCCGCTGGTACTGGTACTGGCCACCCCACTCCAAACGGTAGCCTGCCGGCAGCCCGACCTGATCGCGCAGACGCTCCGAAGCCTCTTCGACGAACGAGCCGACGTCGCGACCGCGGATGTTCGTACCGACCACCACCATGCGCTGTCCCCCCTCGTGCACGAACGCCTCCGGGGCGTCCTCGACGTGGAGCTTTGCGACGGTCTCCAGCGTCACGAGACCCGATGGGCCACGGGCAACGGGCAGACTGCCCATGAGGTCCGGGTCCACGGTGTTTCCGCCGGGGATGCGAACCACGACGCCGACCCGCCGGGGACCGTCGATGAGATACGTCGCTACCGACGACCCGAGCGCCATCTCGACCTGGTGCCCGACGTCACCGGCGTCCAGTCCGTACCGGGCGAGCGCCTCCCGGTCGAGGGAGACGCGAAGCTCCTTCACCCGTGCGGCCGCGGTGACCTTCACCTCGGACGCCCCCCCGACGTCCGCCACCTCGCGTTCGATGCGCGCGCCGAGATCCGCGAGCACGTCCGGATCATCCCCGAAGACCTTCACCCCCACGTCCGTGGTGATCCCGGTCTCGGCCTCGTCCAAGCGCATCTGAATGGGCTGCGTGAAGGCGTACTCGAGCCCGGGAATCTCCGCGAGCGCGGAGTCCATCACTTCGAGGAGCGCAGCTTTGCCGCCGGCTCGCCATTCGCCTTTCGGGACGAGGGTGACGTAGGTGTCGGACTCGTACGTGCCCATCGCCTCGGTGGCGAGATCGGGCCGGCCGAGCTTCGAAACCACCACGTCCACCTCCGGCAGCCCGAGCAGCGCCGTTTCGATCGCGCCGGAGAAGCGGACCCCCTGGTCGAGCGCGGTGGAGGGGCGCCGGAGTCCCTGCACGAGAACGCTGCCCTCGTCGAGTCGCGGCATGAACTCGGTACCGAGCCGGGTCGCGCTCGCGAGAGCCCCCAGGAAGAGAAGAGCGGCGAGGCCGGTCACGAAGACGGGTCGGTCGACGGTGCGTCCGAGCGCATGATGGTAGCCGTCGCGCAGGCGGTCGAAGCGGGGCGTGTGGGCTTCCCGCGCGCGGACCAGGAGTACCCCGGCGGCGGCTGGGACGAAGGTCAGCGCCAGAACCAGCGAGCCGAGTATGGCCGCGACCACGGTGAACGCCATAGGCCGGAACATCTTCCCCTCCGCGCCCTGCAAGGAGAGGATCGGCACATAGACGGCGATGATGATCGTGATCCCGTACAGCACGGGCCGGCCCACCTCCCGCATGGCGGCGCGGACCCGCTCCTTCGGATCGGTGATCTCCGAGGCCTTCCGGATGACGTTCTCGACGACCACGACGGCCGCGTCGACGAGGAGGCCGAAGTCGAGCGCACCCAGGCTCATGAGGTTCGCCGAAAAGCCGAAGAGCCGCATCGCGACGAACGCCCACAGCATGGAGAGCGGGATGACCAGCGCGACGAGAATCGAGGCCGCGACGTTGCGCAGAAAGCCCCAGAGCAGGATCACAACCAGCGTTCCGCCGAGCAGGAGGTTCTTCCGCACGGTGTGGGTCGTTTGCTCGACGAGCTCGCCCTGGTTGTAGAAGGGCACGAGCCGGACTCCATCGGGGAGCGTCGGAACGATCTCCTCGATACGCTCCTCGACCCGTTCCAGAACGCGCAGGGCGTTGGCGCCCTTGCGCATGATGACCATGCCGGCCACGACTTCGCCCTCGCCGTCCATCGTCACCGCGCCCTGGCGGGCCAGCGAACCGCGCGTCACGGTGGCCACGTCGCGGACGTGGATCGGAACGCCCTCGCGTGTCGTGACGGCGACGGCCTCGATGTCCGAGAGATCCTGGAAGCGTCCCATCCCACGGACGACGAAGCGCTCGCCGCGGGCCTCCGTGTAGGTCCCACCGAAGTTGCGGTTGTTCTCCGACACCGCCCGCTCGACGTCGGCCAGGGTGAGGCCCGCCTGGATGAGGAGGCCGGGTTCGACGACGACGTGGTACTGCTCCACCAGACCGCCCCACGAATTGACCTCCGCGACGCCCCGGATCGTCCGAAGCTGTGGGCCGATCGAGTAGTCCTGGAGACGCTTCAGCTCCCAGGGGGTGACCATCGGATCGTCCGCGACGAGCACGAACTGGTAGATCTCACCCATGGCCGTCGCCACGGGACCCATCGTGACGGAAGCGCCGTCCGGCAGGTCCTCGTCCAGGTCGTTGAGGCGCTCGGCGACGACCTGCCGCGCGAAGTAGGGGTCGACCCCGTCCTCGAACACCACCTGAGTCATCGAGAGCCCGAACTTGGTCGTCGATCGGACGGACTCCGTATCGGGCAGCCCGAGGAGCGAGCGTTCGATGGGATAGGTCACGAGCTGCTCGACGTCGACCGGAGCCATACCGGGCACCTCGGCGATCACCGAGACGGAGTTGGCGGTCAGATCCGGGAACGCCTCGAATGGGAGTGTGCTGAGCGCGTAGAGTCCCGCCGCGACCAGCACGACGGTCCCGCCGCCGACCGTGAAGGGTCGACGGAGCGCGAGATCCGTGAGCCTTTCGATCACGGGACTCGCGCTGCGCCGGCGCCCTCGGCCTCGGCCGCTTCGGCCGCTTCGGCCGCTTCACGGGTGTGCTCGAGGGCTGACTTGAGGAAGTAGGCACCCTCGACCACGACTTCCGCGCCCTCCGGAAGCCCGATAACCGCGATGCGTCCCTCACGGAGGACGACCACCTCGACGTTCACGGCCCGGTATTCGCCCGCGCGTCGGCGGACGAAGACGACGTCGCGGTCCGCCAACCGGACGGCGGCCTCCTCCTCGAGCTCGACCCCCTCCATGGCTTCCGCGGCCGTCACCTCCACGACGGCGAAGCTTCCCGGGCGGACACCCACGGGGACTCGTGCGAGCTCGAAACGCATCTCGACGGAGCGGTTCGAGGGGTCGACGAAGTTGCCGGTCCGCACGAGGCGCGCGTCGATCACCTCATCCACGGTACCGAAGCGAACGACGACGCTGTCACCCGGCTGAAGGGTGCTCGCGGTCTGCTCGGGGACGAAGGCGGTCACCCAGAGAAGGTCCGTCCGGCCCATCTCGACGAGTGGCGTGCCCGGGAGAACCGCCTGCCCCATCCGGGCATGCACGGCGAAGACCGTTCCGTCACGCGTGGCGACGACGGTCGCGTTGCCGTCGGGCGAGGGGTCGAGATGCTCGACCATCTCCTCGGACCGGAGCACCTCCGCACGGGCCGCCTCGAGCGCCGCTCGGCGACTCTGCACCTCTTCGAGCGATACGGCGCCGGCCGCGAGTAACTCCTCGGACCGGCCGAACGCCTCTTCGCGATAGGAGAGCTGAGCTCTGGCGGCAGCCAGATCGCTCTGCGCGTCGGAGAGCTCGTGGGTGTGGATCTCGACGAGCGGCTGGCCCGCGCGCACCGAGTCACCCGGGAGCACGCGGACCGCGACGACCCGCCCGTCCACGATCGACCCGATGACGGCCTGGGCGGTGTCCGGCGGCTGGACCGAGCCCGGTACCTCGACCACCCGGCGCGTGATCCCGCGTACAGCCACTTCCGTCCGGATCCCGGCTACACGCTCCTCGGCCTCGGAGAGACGCACCACGTCCACCTCCACGTCGGCCTCGAGGGCCGGGGCCGGCTCCGACCCGTCACACGCGGAAACCCCGAACGCCACGCCGAGCATGAGCACCGTGCCCTTCCTCCTCACGGGACCTCCCGGTATGGATGCGTACAGATGGTGGACGCAGTGGCGGGCCGGCCCTCCAACCGCGCCACCTCGAGCCGGGCGGCCCACCACTCCGACTGCCAGAGGGTGTAGTCGTCGAGCGCCTGCAGCCGGGCGCGTCGGGCGTCCAAAAGCTCCACCAGCGTTCCTTCGCCCAGGCGGTAGCGGGCCGCGGCCGCCGTCACCGTACCCTCCAGGCTCTGGAACCACTGCTCGTCGAAGCGCGTACCGGCCCGCTCCAGCGCGCCGAGCGTCGAACGCGCGCTGACGAGTGCCGCCGCCCAATGCGCTTCTGCGTCCCGCTGCTCCGCCCGTGCCACGTTCTCCTCGGCGATGGAGGCATCGACTCGTTCCCCTCCCCGATCGAAGAGTGGGAGCATGGCTGCGAGCCCGACGAACAGACCCGTGTTTCCTTCGGTCCTGCGCACGCCCACCTGGGGCGAGAAGTCCGGCAGCCCGACCCCGCGGGCGATTTCAGTGGCGCCGTATGCGGCCTCCACCCGAGCCTTGGCCAGGCGTAGCTCGAGAGGAAGCACTCCGGACGAAGCCGAGACCCATTCACGCTTCGACCCGACTTCCGAGCAGGCCGGCGCGTCGAGGCGAACGATCGTCTCAGCCTCGTATCCCAGTCGGCGCGCAAGCTCCGCGGATGCCGTGCCCAGGGTCGCTTCGCGGCGAGCGAGGCGCGTCCACGCCATCCCCTCGGCCAGGCGTGCGCGGTCGGCATCCCCGCGAGCGGCCCTGCCGGCCTCAGCCTGGAGCGCGAGCGCCTCGGCCACGTCCCGTAGCGACGCAGCCTCGATTCCGGCCGACTCGACGAGGACCTGCCGAACCAGGACCGCCCCCATCACCGTGAGGAGATCCGTGCGCAGCTGCAGCTCCGTGACCTCGACCGAGGCCCGGGCGAGGGCCTCTTCCGCCCGGGCGACCCGGATCGCACCGGAGCGCTCCTTCCCGACCGGCAGGGGGACCGTGAGAACCGCCTGTCCATCGAGACCCTCCGCACCGGAGATACCGGTGAACCTCTCCGACTGGCCGAGGTTCTCCACGGAAACTCCGAGCACGGGATTCGGCCAGCGACTCGCCTGAAGCGACCGGCGTGCGGCCGCCTCACTGCGATGACGCGCGGCCTGGAGGACCGGAGCCACCTCGATTCCCCGCGCGAGCGCATCCGAAACGTCCACCACGACCGTGTCGCCCGGCACCTGGAGCGAGCTCAGAACCAGAAGCCATGGGAGCATCTGCAGTCCTCCTTCGTTCGTTCCGACGGGCCGGCCACAGCCGGCCCAGCCTAACAGACGAGGAGAACGCCCCGTTGGACCATCCGGCAACGGGCACTCCGCATTGTGGGGATCTTCCCGACGCCCCGCCACGGCGGTCGAGCTCTTCTCCCGCCCTACCCGAAGCGCGAGCTTGGACGGCCGCGCCTTCTCCGCCGTCCATCCCCGTGACACGTCCCTTCCCGTGACACGCCCACGCCCGGCCCCGACCGTCGCCGCCGAGCCGCGGGACGAGGCTCCGACGCAGGCGTCGATCCTCCTCTTCTGGCTCCCGCTCGCGGCCACGTGGGTCATGATGGCCTCCGAAGGGCCGTTCCTCGCGGCGGTCATCGCGCGGCTCCCGGAGCCGACGTACAACCTGGCCGCCCACGGCGTCACCTTCGCCCTCGCCATCCTCATCGAGGCGCCGGTGATCATGCTGATGAGCGCCGCCACGTCTGTGGTGAAAGACCGCATCAGCTTCGTGCGCCTGCGCAACTTCTCGCGCGCGCTCTGCCTGGGCACGACGGGCGTTCTGGTGGTCGTCCTGATGCCGGACGTCTACGATCTCCTGATCCTCCGGGTGATGGGCGTCCCCGAGCCGGTGGCCGAGCTCACGTACGGAGCGATGTGGTTCATGCTCCCGTGGCCGGCGGCC
>JANQME010000286.1 GCA_028280205.1 Longimicrobiales bacterium | reverse complement strand
CCGCCGCGGCGCGCGCCCTCCTGGGGGTCACGAGGCCCGCCGGTGCCCTCCTGTTCGTGAACGACCGGGTCGATGTCGCGCTGGCCGTCGCGGCGGACGGCGTCCACGTGGGACCGGACGACCTCCCGGTCGCGGAGGTCCGGCGGGCCGTCGAGGCGGCACGGGGGTCCCTCGCGTCCGTGGGGCAGCACGAGGGCGCTCCGGCCGCGGATCGGCCGTTCTTCATCGGCACGTCGACCGACGATCCGGTCGAAGCGCGCCACCTCGTGGCCGCGGGAGCGGACTACGTCGGCTGCGGAACCGTGTACGCCACCGCCTCCAAAGCCGACGCCGGTGCCGTGATCGGTCTCGACGGGCTGCAAGGGGTTGCCGCTGCGGTCGACGTCCCGGTCGTCGGGATCGGCGGCGTGACGGTCGAGCGGGCCGCGGAGATTCGCGCTCGTACCGATGCGTCCGGTGTGGCGGTGATCGGGGCGGTGATGGGCGCGAGCGACGTAGCCGCCACGGTGCGCGGGCTGATCGCGCCCTGGCAGCGGGGCCGCTGAGCCGCCCCTGCCCCCAGTCCGAGCGACGCTCTCGGGCTACAGCCCGCCCGCCTCCAGGAAGCGCTCGATCTCCTCGGCTCCGACCCAGAAGTCGCCCAGCGCAGCTCCGGCGTCGGGACCGTGCCAGTCCGATCCGCCCGTCATGAGCAGACCCGCGGTGCGGCAGATCGACTCCAGCCTCAGGACGTCCGAGCGGCGGTGCGTCGGGCGGTACACCTCGAGACCCCGCAGGCCTGCCGCCCGGAGGCCGGGAAGGAGAGAATCCACGAGGTCCGAGGGCGGGTGCGCCCAGATCGGGATTCCACCCGCCTCCAGGACGACTTCGACGGCGCCGGTCGGTTCGAGAAGATGGGTCGGCACGAACGCCGGGTGATCGTCGCCGATCAGTCGGTCGAAGGCCTCCATCGCGGAGTCCACGTATCCGGCCTCGACCAGGGCCGTCGCGAGGTGCGGTCGGCCGATCACCACCCCGTCCGATCCGGCCGCCCGCTCCACGTCCTGGAAGGTGACCTCGATGCCCTGCCCCGCCAGACGCTCGATCATCTCGCGCATGCGCTCCTGGCGCCGGTCGGCCGCGCGCCGCTCGTGCGCGACCAGGGCGGCAGACTCGGGGTTCACGAAGTACCCGAGGATGTGGACGTCACGGCCGACGTGCGTGGAGGAGAGCTCGGTGGCGGGCACCACCTGGAGGCTGTGCCGCTCGCCGACCTCCTGCGCGACCGCCACCGCGGCCGTCGTGTCGTGATCGGTGATCGCGATCACGTCGAGCCCGCCGTCGGATGCACCCCGGACGACGGCCTCCGGAGACCACGCGCCGTCCGACGCCTTCGTATGCACGTGCAGGTCGAGTCTCACGACCCGTCGTCTCCGCCGAAGGCCCACGCCTCCGCCACGTCAGTCCTCCGCGTCCTCCGCGAGGTCGAACGCTTCGAACGCTCCCTCCGGCGCCGGCTCGTCGCCCGCGTACTCGGTGAGCACCGTCACGGTGTCGCGCTCCACCTTCAGAACACCGCCGGCGACGTGGAAGGCCTCGCTCCCCCCGCCCGGTCGGTCGACGGTGAGGACGCCCGCCCCCAAGAGCGCCAGCATGGGCGCGTGCCCGGGCAGGACGCCCACCTGGCCGTCCCACGACGGGGCGACGATGGCCGCCGCCTCTCCGTCGAAGACGGTGGCCTGCGGGGAGGCGACGCGGACAGTGAGAGACGCCATCAGCCCCCGGCCTGCAGCCGCTCGGCCGCGGCGATCACGCCCTCGATCCCGCCCTGCATGTAGAAGGCCTGCTCGGGCAGGTCGTCGAACTCGCCGCTGACCACCCGCTCGAACGACTCGATCGTCTCCCCGAGCTTCACGTACTGCCCTTCGATGCCCGTGAACTGCGTGGCGACGAAGAAGGGCTGGGAGAGGAAGCGTGCGATCCGCCGGGCGCGCCCGACGATGATCTTGTCCTCCTCGGTGAGCTCGTCCATGCCGAGGATCGCGATGATGTCCTGCAGATCCTTGTAGCGCTGCAGGATCGCCTGCACGTCCGTGGCGACCTTGTAGTGCCGCTCACCCACGAACTGCGGGTCGAGGATCCGCGACGTCGAGTCGAGCGGATCGACCGCCGGGTAGATCCCCTGCTCCGAGATGGAGCGGGAGAGCACCGTGGTAGCGTCCAGATGGGTGAAGGCCGTGGCGGGCGCCGGGTCGGTCAGGTCGTCCGCCGGCACGTAGATCGCCTGCACCGAGGTGATCGAACCCGAGGCGGTCGAGGTGATGCGCTCCTGGAGCTCGCCCATCTCCGTCCCGAGGGTCGGCTGGTACCCCACCGCGGACGGCATGCGTCCGAGCAGCGCGGACACCTCCGAGCCGGCCTGCGTGAAGCGGAAGATGTTGTCCACGAAGAGGAGGACGTCCTGACCCTCCTCGTCGCGGAAGTACTCCGCCATCGTGAGCCCGGACAGCCCGACGCGCAGACGCGCCCCCGGCGGCTCGTTCATCTGACCGTACACCAGGGCGGTCGAGCCCAGGACTCCGGCTTCCTTGAACTCGAGCCAGAGGTCGTTGCCCTCACGCGTCCGCTCACCCACCCCGCAGAACACCGACTTCCCGCCGTGCTCCATGGCGATGTTGTTGATGAGCTCCTGGATGATGACCGTCTTGCCCACGCCGGCGCCGCCGAAGAGCCCGGTCTTTCCGCCCTTCACGTACGGGGCGAGAAGATCGACGACCTTGATGCCGGTCTCGAAGATCTCCGTCTTCGGCTCGAGCTGATCGAACCTCGGCGCCTGCCGGTGGATCGGCCACCGCTCGACGTCCGCACCCTCGCCCCCGACCGGACCCTGCTCGTCCACGGGTTCGCCGAGCACGTTCAGGATGCGTCCGAGCGCGGGCTCGCCCACGGGCACCGAGATCGAAGCGCCCGTGTCGACGACCTCCATCCCGCGCTGAACGCCGTCGGTCGACGACATCGAGACGGCGCGGACCTGACCGCGGCCGATGTGCTGCTGCACCTCGGCGACGAGCTCGATCTCCTGCCCGGCCTCGTTCTGCGTCTTGAGTGAGAGCGCGTTGTAGATCTCGGGCAGGTGGGCCGCCTCGAACGCGACGTCGAGAACGGGACCGATGACCTGCACGACTCTTCCGATGTTGTCAGCCATGATGCTCTTCGTTGAAACGTGCTACTCGAGTGCGGCGGAGCCACCGACGATCTCGGCGATCTCCTGCGTGATCTGAGCCTGACGGGCCCGGTTGTACGTGCGCTTCAGGTTCTCGAGCACCTCCCCCGCGTTGTCCGTGGCGTTCTTCATCGCGGAGCGGCGCGCACCCTGCTCCGCGGCCGCGTTCTCGACGAGCGCGGTGAAGACGACGTTGCGGATGTAGGAGGGGAGGATCCGCTCGAGGATGACGTCCGCGCTCGGCGTGAGGATGTAGTGATCCGCGGGCGGAGCCTCCGGATCCCCCTCGATCGGCAAGATCCTGCGTGTCTGGGGCGGTGTGGACATCGCGGAGCGGAACTCCGAGCTCACGAGGTAGACCGCGTCGACCACACCGGTCTCGAAGCGTTCGCGGACCGGTCCGATGAGCGATTCGGCCTCCTCGACCGACGGGTTGTCGCCGATGTCGACCCGCTCGGTCAGCATCTCCTCGCCGCGGAAGCGAAAGTACGCGACCGCCTTCTTGCCGGCGACGTGCAGCTCGGGCTCGATCGCGCGCGCGCGCAGGTCGTCCATCAGTCCGCGCGCCTCCTTGATGAGGTTCGCGTTGAAGGCGCCGCACAACCCACGGTTCGCCGTCAGCAACAGGACCGCCGCGCGGCGCTCCTCGTCGGGGCGGCGGAGGATCGGGTACTTCTCCGAGAGCGCGGGGGAGTAGAGCCCCGAGACGATCCCTTCGAGCGCCTCTGCGTAGGGTCGCGTCGCGTACACGCGATCGGTGGCGCGCTTCAGCTTGGACGTCGCCACGAGCTCCATCGTGCGCGTGATCTGCCGGGTGTTCTCGACCGACTTGATCCGCCGCTTGACCTCGCGAGAGCCTGACACGCCTCCGTCTCCTCCTGGGAAGGGTCCGGTCGGGTCAGGCCGACGAGCCGGCCATGGCCGGTTCGGGCGCGCTCCCGAGCTCGGCGGCGAAGGTCGCGTTCCACCCCTCGATCGCCGAGACGAGCTGCTCCACCAGCTCGTCGGTCAGCTTGCCGCCCTCCCGGATCCCGTCGAGTACCTGGCCGTGCTTCGCGGAAAGGTTGCGGAGGAAGCCGCGCTCCCACGCCCGCACCTTCTCGACCGGGACGTCGTCGAGGTAGCCGTTCGTCACCGCGTAGATGACCGCGACCTGGCTCTCGGCCGGCATCGGCTGGTACTGCGGCTGCTTGAGGATCTCGACCGTGCGGGCTCCCCGGGCGAGCTGCCGCTGGGTCGCGGCGTCGAGGTCGGAGCCGAACTGCGCGAAGGCCTCGAGCTCGCGGTACTGCGCGAGGTCGAGACGCAGGCGTCCGGCCACCTTCTTCATCGCCTTGATCTGCGCCGCACCTCCGACACGCGACACCGAGATGCCGACGTTCACCGCCGGGCGGACGCCGGAGAAGAAGAGATCCGGCTCGAGGAAGATCTGTCCGTCCGTGATCGAGATGACGTTCGTCGGGATGTACGCCGAGACGTCTCCGCCCTGGGTTTCGATGATGGGCAGCGCCGTGAGCGAGCCGCCCCCGAGCTCGTCCGAGAGCTTGGCGGCCCGCTCCAGGAGGCGCGAGTGCAGATAGAAGACGTCGCCGGGGTACGCCTCGCGGCCGGGCGGGCGGCGCAGCACCAGCGACAGCTGACGGTACGCCTGCGCCTGCTTGGACAGGTCGTCGTACACGACGAGCGTGTGCTTGCCCTGCCACATGAAGTGCTCGGCGAGCGCCGTCGCCGCGTAGGGAGCGATGTACTGCATGGGAGCCGGGTCGGACGCGTTGGCGCTGACCACGATCGTGTACTCCATCGCCCCGTGCTCGCGCAGCGTCTCCACCACGCCGCGCACCTTCCCGGCGCGCTGCCCGATCGCGCAGTAGATGCAGAGGACGTCCGTGCCCTTCTGGTTGATGATCGCGTCGACGGCCACGGCGGTCTTCCCGGTGCCGCGGTCGCCGATGATCAGCTCACGCTGTCCCCGGCCGATCGGGATCATGGCGTCGATGGCCTTGATCCCCGTCTGCATCGGCTCGCTCACGGGCTGACGCTTCACGATGCCCGGAGCGACGATGTCGATCTGACGTCGGTCCTCGATGCCGTCGATGTCGCCGAGACCGTCCTGCGGATTGCCGAGCGGATCGACCACGCGGCCGAGGTAGCCGGCCCCGACCGGTACGTCGAGGACGCGTCCGGTGCGCCGCACCGGGTCACCCTCGTGGAGCTCCGTCCACTCTCCCATGATCACGGCGCCGATGTTGTCCTCTTCGAGGTTCAGCGCGAGCGCGGTCACGGAGTCGCCGGTCTCGGACGAAGTGATCTCGAGCATCTCGGACGCCATCGCCTTCGTGAGACCGTAGATGCGTGCGATGCCGTCCTTCACCTCGAGGACTTCGCCGATCTCCTCCGCCTCGAGCTCGTCCTCGTACTGCTCGATCTCGTGGAGCAGCACGTCCTTGATCTCGCTGGCGCGGAGCTGGGAGTCGTTGGCCATCTCGATTCGATTTCCTGTGGTCTGCGGATCAGCCGTCCGACCCGGCCGCCGCGGCCAGGAGCGGGGCTCGGAGGAGCTGGCGGCGCATCGAGTCGAGGCGCCGCCGCACCGATCCGTCGTAGATCGTGTCACCCGTCCGCACCACGAGGCCGCCGAGAATCTCCGGCCGTACCTGTACGTGCGGAATCGCTTCCTTGCCGAGCGCCGCGGAGAGCTTCTCCGCGACGACGCTCCGAGTGGCCTCGTCGAGCGGGCGGGCCACCGTGACCTGCACGTGCTCCCGACCCATGTGCGCGTCGAGAAGCATCTGGTACTGGCGCGCGATCGCGCCGAGAAGCCGCTGTCGCCGCTTGTCGATCGTGACGAGCACGAAGTTCACGACGAGCTTCGGCAGCCGGTCTCCGAACACCTTGCGCACCGCGTCCTTCTTGACCTCGTCATCGATGCGCGGGGTCTCGAGGAAGGTGCGGGCGCGCGGCGTCTCCTCGAGCGTGGCGGCCACCGTCGCAATTGCCTCTCCGAACGACTCGAGCGCGTCGTTGCGCGACGCGAGCTCGAAGAGCGTCTCCGCATAGCTGCGCGCGACGGTCTCGTCTCTCATGCCCGGGCGCCCTCTCCGTCGCCCATCTCGGTCAGGTACCGCTCGACGAGCTCGCGGTCCTTGTCCTGATCGAGCTTCTCCTGCATGAGGCGGGATGCAGCGGCCAGCGCCAGGTCGACCGATTCCCGGCGCAGCGCGTCGATCGCCTGGTCGCGCTCCCGCCCGATCTCGGCCCTCGCCCGGTCGAGAATGGCCTGGGCCTCGGCGCGCGCCTTCTCCTCGATCTCCGTGCGCACGCCCTCGCCCGCCGCCTTGCCTTCGGCGATCAGCTCGTTCGCCTGCCGGCGGGCGTCCGCGAGCTGCTCCTTGTGCTCGGCGAGGAGTCGAGCGGCCTCCTCGTTACGACTCGCGGCCTCGTCGAGCTTCGACTGGATGCCGTTCTCCCGGGCTTCGACGGCCTGGAGAATCGGCCCCCACGCGAAGCGCCAGAGGATGCCGAGCAGCGCGAGGAAGACGATCCCGGTCCAGACGGTCGTGCCGAGGTTGACGGTGAACAGAGGCGTCGTGCCCTCCGCCCCCCCCTGCGCCCATGCCGCGTGCGGCTGGACGAGCAGGGCCGCGACCACCGCGCCGAAGTGGCTCGTCTTCATTTCCGCTCGCCCTGCCCTAGAACTTCAGGAAGGCGAGGCCGAGACCGAAGAGCGCCGCACCCTCGATGAGCGCCGCGAGGATGATCGACGCGGTCTGGATGTTGGCGCTCGCCTCGGGCTGCCGGGCGATCCCGGACGCCATCTGCGCTCCGATCTGGCCGATTCCGATCCCGGCACCGATCACGGTGAGGCCGATCGCGAGGCCGGCACCGAGCAGATCGAAGCTGCCGGTCGCCGCTGCGTCCTGAAACGCCGCAAGGGTGAAGAACATGTTGGGAGTCCCTGAGTGTTGAGGGTTGGGTAGAAATTCCGAGCCGGCCGCGCCCTAGTGCGCGTGGTGCCGGATGAGACCGATGAAGACCGAGGTGAGCATGGCGAAGATGTACGCCTGCAGACACGCGACGAAGAGCTCGAGGACCATGAGCGCGCTCATGACCAGCACGGAGACGCCCCCCACGACGAAGCTCTGCGTGACGAGGATCATCCCCACGATCGCCAGGATGAGGATGTGGCCCGCCATCATGTTCGCGAAGAGGCGCACTGCGAGCGCGAACGGCTTGGTCAGCTTCCCGAGGAACTCGACCGGCGCCATGATCACGAGCATGACCGGCTTGAGCGGTGCGGGCAGCCCGTGCGGCACGAAGAAGATCGTCTGGGCGTATCCGGCCGGGCCGAGCGCTCGGTAGCCCGCGACCTCCGTGACGACGAAGGCGATCGTCGCGAGCGCCGCCGTCACGGAGAGGTTGGCGGTCGCGGTGATCCCGAACGGCGTGAGGCCGAGCAGGTTCATGAAGAGGATGAAGAAGAAGATCGTCAGGATGAACGGCGTGTAGCCGTCTCCATCTCTCCCGATGTTCGCCCGCACGATGTCGTCGCGGAAGTAGAGGATCAGCGCCTCCATCGCGTTCGCGAGCCCCGAGGGCGCCTTCCCCTCCTCGCGCGTCCGGCTCGCCCGCGCGATCGGCACGAAGAGGCCGATGCAGAGGAGCGCGGAGAGGAAGATGAAGATGAGCTGCCGCGTCGGGGACAGGTCGATCGTGAGCCCGCCGACGTGGATGGGGTCGAGGGCGAAGGCGCCGAGATCGAAGTGGAGGCCGGCGAACTCCATCTCGCGGGCGTCCTCGAGGTGGTGCGAGATGTAGTCCGGAATCTCCCCGATGGAGCCCAGCCCGTGCGCGGCCTCGGACCCGTAGTGGGCGGCATCGGCCGCGTGGGCGGCATCCTGGGCGTGGTCCGCCTCCTGCCCACCCTGGGCCCCGGCACCACCGCCCTGGAGGAGCGCGTCGAGCGGTCTCATCGTGACACCTCGTTCGTCATCGAGGCACCTCGGTCCCGCCGGGGTTCGGGACGGGAGAGCGCAGGAAGGCCGTCTCGAGGAGGTGCAGGACGAGCACGAAGCCGACCGCCGAGAGGACCGCGGCGCGCGGCTCGCCGATGCCGCCGACCGTGACGGCCGCCCCCACGAGGGCGACGAAGCCGAAGCGCGCGGCCATCCCGATCCCCCACGACGCCATGAAGCGGGACGGGTCGCCGTGCGCTCCAGAGAGGAGCACGAAGAGCGGAGCCTGGACGGCAACGGCGAGGAGGCCGACCACCGCCATGCTCGTACGCGCCTCGGGACCGATGAGCGGCCACGCGACCGCGACCGACGAGATCACGAAAGCGAGTGCCGCGGCTGTGTAGCGGGAACGTCCCGTCATGGAGGCTTCGACGTCCGGTCCTGTTTCGAGCGCCCGGTCACGTGCGCGTAGAGGCTGTAGAAGCCGGCACTCGCACCGATGAGTGCCCCGATCACCGCGAGCACGTCGGCCGCTCCGACTTACGTACCGATCCAGTGGCCCAGAAATCCGAACAC
>JANQME010000184.1 GCA_028280205.1 Longimicrobiales bacterium | reverse complement strand
GTCTACTCGCGGCGCGTCTCGGACTCCGGCTGGTTCTTCGTGGCCGAGGTCACGAGCTGCATCGAAGAGGTGTGCATCTACGAGGATCTGAACGTCCTCGGCGGTCAGCGCTACGAGTACTACGTAGCCGCAGTGGGTCCGAGCGGCCTCGAGACGGCGAGCGACGAGGTGGTCGAGGTGTCGGTGCCGAACTTCGTGGCGCCCCCCGTGCCGGACGCCCCCCTCGTGATCGCGCTGGACGACGCGAACTACCTGACCTGGGGAACCGCGGCCCGCGACGCGCCGGACTTCTCGCACTACCGGGTCTACTTCGACGACGGTTCCGACGCCTTCCTCCTCGGCGAGACGGACTCCGAGGGCTTCCTCGACCTCCTGGCCGGGAATGGGCTCACCTACGCCTACTTCGTGTCGGCCGTCGACGTCGACGGGCACGAGAGCGGGGGCAGCGTCCTGGCCGAGGGAACGCCGCGACCCGACTTCTCGGGCGAGTGGCTCTACGACTACTTCGCGGTGCCCGGGAGCTCCGGCTTCCGCTTCACCGACGACGAGAGCGTCGTCCCGATCCTGGACGGGGACGACCCGGCCCGGCACTTCAGGCTGGAGACCGACGTGGACGGCTGGTGGCTCGTGCCCGGCACCGGCACCGCCGCGTATCCGGCCGGATTCCAGACGACCGCACTCAAGTGCGGCCCGGCGGCGGACGCCGGGTGCATCGACCTTCGGGTTGCACCCTCGAGCGGGTACGTGGCTCAGGACGTCAACGTCGCAGCGCAGGAGAGCTACGTTCTGCGCGTGATCGGAGACGGCGGTGCCATCCACTACGGTGTGGTCCGCATCGCGCTGCTCGGCTTCGACCAGAACGACGACCCGATCATGATCTTCGACTGGGCGTACCAGCTCCAGCCGGGCAACCCGAACCTTGCGCCTGCGCGGGCCGGGCCGGGGATGCTGCGCTCGCGCTGAGCTCGCGTGCCGGGTGCCGGTCACCCGGGAAGGGGAAGCCGAAGGGCCGGGGCCGCACGCTCCGGCCCTTCGTTCGTAGCTTTGCGTCATGAAGATCATCGAGGCCGTGCCGAACTTCTCGGAGGGCGTCGACCCCGTGGTCGTCGCTGCGATCGTCGACGCCGTCGCGGCTCACGACGTGGAGGTGCTGGACTGGTCGGCGGATCCGGATCACCACCGCTCGGTCGTGACCTTCATCGGAGCTCCGGACGACGTGGAAGCCGCGGCGCTCGCGGGATCGAAGGTCGCGGTCGAGCGGATCGACCTGCGCCGGCACCGCGGAGTCCACCCTCGCATCGGGGCGGTCGACGTGCTTCCGTTCGTCCCCCTCGGCGACGCCACGATGGAGGACGCCGTCGGCGTCGCATACCGCACGGGAGCGGAGCTCGAACGGCTCGGCGTGCCCGTCTACTTCTACGGACGTGCATCGCTCGAAGGGCCGGGCGACCTGGCCACGCTTCGCCGCGGCGGCTTCGAGGCGCTGGCCGAGGGTTGGCCGGCCGGTCGGCGCCCCGATCTGGATGCCGGAAGGGAAGCCGCCCACCCCACGGCGGGGTGTGCGTGCGTCGGGGCGCGACCCGTCCTCCTCGCGTGGAACGTGGTCGTCGGGGCGTACCCGGTCGAGCGGGCCCGCGCCCTCGCGGCGCGGCTGCGGGAGCGCGGCGGGGGCTTTCCCGGGCTGCGCGCGCTCGGGCTGCATCTCGAAGGTAGCCAACGGGTTCAGATCTCGATGAATCTGGAGGATCCGGAGCGGACCTCCCCCTTCGACATCTTCGACGCGATCGAGTCCGCCGTGGCCGCCGAGGGGGGGCACGTCGTGGCAACCGAGGTGATCGGCATGATGCCCGTCACCCTTGTGCAACAGGGTTCCGCGGACAGATTAAAACTCTTGGACCCGCGTTCGGCGCGGGTTCTTCCGCATCGCGTCGCCGAGTATCTCTCGGGGCGCGTCCGCCCTCCTACGGACAGCCCGGACCGCACCGAATGAGCATCGAATCGCTCAAGCAGCAGGCGCGCAAACACGAGCAGAAGGAGGAGTGGGGGAAGGCGCTCGAGCAGTACAACAGGGCGCTCGCGGAGCTGGCGCGCGACGAACAGGCCGACATCGGGCTCTACAACCGGGTCGGAGACCTCTACGTGCGCGTCGGCGACCTCGATTCGGCGGTCGAACACTACAACAAGGCCGTCGAGCTGTATCGCGAGGCATACTTGCCGAACAATGCGATCGCGGTGTGCAAGAAGATCATCCGGAACGTCCCGGACCGTCATCAGGCCTACCTGCTCATCGGGCAGATCCGGGCGGAACAGGGCTTCATCCCCGACGCACGGACGAACTTCCTGACCTACGCCGAGCGGATGGCGCAGTCGGGTGACCTGGACGAGTCGTTCCGCGCCCTCGTCGAGTTCTGCGACCTCGCGCCGGACGACGTCGGTGTGCGCTTGAGCGTCGTGGATCAGATGATCGCGAGCGATCGACAGTCCGACGCGATCGAACAGTTGAAGATCGTCCGCGCGCACTACCTGCGGCTCGGCAACCAGGCGCAAGCCGACGACGTGGAGTCCCGGATCCTGAACCTGGATCCCGCGGCGGACCTCTCCGCGGTCTCGACGACCTCGGCCGCTGCGTCCTCGCCGGACTCGGACTTCGGCATGGACTTCGGAGAGATCACCCTCGGCGATCCGGAGACGGACGACGCGAGCGAGGATGAGATCTCTCTCGCACCGTCCGAGCCGGAGCCGGAGCCGGTGAGCGCCGTCGAGGACGACGGGTCGGAGGATGGGGTGGCCGTCGGGGACTTCTCGATCGATGCGGACGACGAGGAGGGCGTCGAGCTGCCCATGATGGAGATCGAGGGTGCCGACCCGGGAGAAGCCGACGCACTGCCGACCTTCGATGTCGGGGACGAGGACCTCGGTGAAGCGGCTCCGGCGCTCGAGATCGAGGCGGCCGACGATTCGTCGGACTTCGAGATCGACGCCGAGGAGGAGGCCGAGCCGCTCCCGACGATGGACTTCGGCGAGGATGAGGAGGCCGTCGGGCTGCCGATCATGGAGCCCGACGAGGACATCGGCCCGGCCGAGCTCCCCGGGCTGGACGAGGCGCCCGCGGCGGTCGAGGAGGCCTTCGAGGAGGTCGCGAGCGATCGCTTCGCCGACCCGGCTCCCGAGCCGACCGCGGACGAGTCGCCCTTGGCGGAGCCCGATCACACCGCGGATGCTCGCTCGGACGGCTTCGAGATCGAGGCCGCGCCCGCGGACGACCTCGACGAGGCGGCGCCGGATGCGCCCGCCATGGAGTCGGCCGTTGACGCTCCTGCCCCGGAGCCGACCACCGAAGCAGCCGGCCGGGAGACGGGGGACGATCTCCCGGTCGAATCCGCTTCGCCCGAGCCGGCCGAGGCGCCGCCGTCGGGCGGGGGCGACTCCTACGTGGATTTCGGTGCGATGATCCTTGGCGACAGCGCGGAGAAGTCGACGCGCTTCACGGTCGCGTACCAGGAGCCCTCGGGCGACGAGGAAGCCGACTTCGCGAAGATGCTCGCGCAGTTCAAGGACAAGGTGTCCGAGAACCTCGACACCGACGACGTGCGCGCGCACTACGATCTCGGAACGGCGTACAAGGAGATGGGGCTGCTCGACGAGGCCATCAGCTCGTTCCAGGCGGCGCTGCGCGCGTCCGCGGACCATCTGCCCACCTACGAGCTCATGGGGCAGACCTTCATGGAGATGGGCCAGACGGAGGCGGCGGTCCGCACGCTCGAACGGGCGCTGCGGACGGCAGACACGGTCGAGGACGAGCTGGTCGGCATCTACTACTACCTCGGCCGTGCCTACGAGGAGCTCGAGAACCGCGATTCGGCCGTGGAGTACTACGACCGCGTGTTCTCGCTGGACATCAACTTCGCGGACGTCACGGAACGGCTTCGCGAGCTGCGCTGAGCCCTCGCTCATGCTCCACACATTCGCATTTGCTCCCTCCGACCCCCGGCGCTCGTGACGAGGGCGGTTCACGGGGGTCCGCCGAAGCTGTCCTCGATCCAGGATCCGGTGCGGCCGTCCCTCGATCGGGTGGGGGACGAGATCCGCAGGATCGTCCTTTCGGACTTCGACGACATCGAGGAGGTGAACGAGCACCTCCTCTTCATGCGCGGCAAGCTCTTCCGGCCGACGCTGCTCCTCCTGTCGTCGCGGATCGAGGATGGGGAGCAGGAGCACGCACTGACGCTCGCGGCGGTCGTGGAGCTCGTGCACCTGGCCACGCTCGTGCACGACGACGCCGTCGACCACTCCGCGCTCCGACGCGGTCTCCCCACGGTCAACGCGCTCTGGACGCATCAGGTCGCGATCATCATGGGGGACTACCTCTACTCACGTGGGGTCTCGGAGCTGGCGCGGATCGGCAACCTCGATGCACTGGCGGTGCTCGCCCGCGCCGCCAACGAGATGTCCGTCGGGGAGATGCGTCAGCTCACGTCGTACGACGCGCTCGACTTCTCCGAGGACGACTACGACCGGCTGATCGCCGCCAAGACGGCATCGCTCATGTCGGCGGCGTGCGAAATGGGCGCGATCGTTGGAGCGCCGCGCTACCGGGAGACGCTGGCCCGGTACGGCCACAACCTCGGGATGGCCTTTCAGATCGCCGACGATCTGCTCGACTACACCGGGACCGAAGCCGTGACCGGCAAGCCCACCGGACACGATCTTCGCGAGCGGAAGGTGACGCTTCCGCTCGTCCATGTGCTGGGCCGGGTCGGCGCGGCCGAGGACGCGGAAATCCGTGCCTTCTTCACCCGGCTCGATCCGAGTGACGAGGAGATCCAGCGCATCGTCGAAGTCGTCGTGACGAACGGCGGTCTCGAGTACGCCGGAAGCGTGGCCTCACGCTACGCCGACGAGGCCCGCTCGGCCCTCGACGAGCTCCCCGACGGATCGTGTGTCGATGCGCTCAGGGACGCCGTCTCGTACGCGGTGGACCGGCGCCGCTGAAGTGACGGACGGACTCGTCGCCACGGGGCGCCGAAACTCGGTCCGGCTGCTCACGACGCTCGTGCTCGGCCTCTTTCTGGGTGGCCTGCTCACGCGTCTCGTCGAGATCTCTCTGCCCGGAGGCGCTCCGCGCGAGTTCCTTCTCACGTCGGTCCAAGCGTCCGTCGGGCCCCTCTCGGTGGATCTCGTGGCTGTCGCGTTCGTATTAGGACCCGTTACTCTTTCCCTCAACGTGCTCACGGTCGTCGGGGTCGCGATCGTGGCGATGGTCATGCGTTCGATCCTCTGATCGCAGCAGCGGGGTACTCCAGATGGGTCTAGGTGGATTCGGAATGGGGGAGATGATCTTCATCTTCCTCATCGTTCTTCTTCTCTTCGGCGCCAAGCGTCTGCCGGAGATCGGCTCGTCGCTCGGCAAGGGCATCCGCGAGTTCAAGAACTCGGTCCGTGAGATCGAGCACGAGCTCAAGGTGCCCAACGATCGTCAGATTCACCGTCCGGCTCCGCCCGCCTCGACGGCGGCGTCCGAGGACGGGGAGCCGCGCAAGCTCAGCGACACCGTCCCGACCAAGGAGACGTCGGAGGCCTGAGAGCGAGGCTCGTTCGCGCGGGAGCGGTGGTCAGAAGACCATCGGAATCTGAGGGACGTCCTCGTCCTGCGGCGCGAGCACGACGTCACGTCGGTCGATGATGCGTGCGGAGGCCCGCAGCGCCTCGATCCAGTCGCTCAGCCGCGTCTGCTGACGATTCGCGATCGCCGCCTCTCTCTGGCCCTCCAACTGGGTCCGCCACGCCGTCGAGTCGGCCTCGGTGCGGGATGTGACCCGCAGCACGAACGCGTTGACCGGGGTCGTGACAGCTCCGCTCACCTCTCCCGGGGCCAGCCCGAACGCCGCGCCGATCGCGGCATTCTGACGGCCGATCCCGGGGACGAAGTCGTTGCGTGAGAAGGGCCCCGCGGTTCGCACCTCGAGACCGAGCTCCGACGCTACGTTCTCCAGCGCTTCTCCGCCTCGCACCCGGCTCGAAACGTCCTGCGCGTCGACCTCCGCCTGCGTCATCTTGCGCTCGAACAGCAGCGTCTGGCGGATCGATGGCGTCGCCTCCTGGAGCGGGAGGATCCCCTCGGGCTCGGAGCTGACCAGCTCGAGCGCGTAGAACGCAGTCGACGTCTCGAAGACGGGACTGACGTCGCCGGGGGACGCTTCCTCGAACGCCCAGTCGGCGCCCTCGGACACCTGGCCGGCCCCCGGGATGAAGGAGAAGTCCCGCGTGATGTCCATCGTGGTCGCAGTGAGGCCGGCGGCGGCCGCAGCCTCCTCGAGCGCCATTGCTTCACCCAGATCCTCGAGCGAGTCCGCCATCGTGAGGAGCTCGATCTCCGAATCCTCGGTCCTGGTGACCGGAATCAGGATGTGACGCGCCTGGGCGCTGTCTTGTGCCCAACGGTCGAGAACCTCGATGACGTGGTAGCCGAAGGACGACCGGACGGGTCCGACCAGCGCGCCCGCCGGGGCCGCGAACACCGCCGAGTCGAAGGGCTGCGTCATCGTGTTCCGTCCGAAGACGCCGAGCGCGCCGCCGATCGGGGCCGTCCCTTGGTCGGCCGACTCCAGACGCGCGATCTCGGCGAAGTCGGCCCCGTTCTCGATCTCGGTGCGGAGTGAGTCCGCCCGCTCTCTCGAGGCGACCGTATCCGCGGCCGTCGGGGTCTTGTCGAGCACGACCACCTTCACCGTAGCCCGCGCGGGCACCTCGAACTCGTCTTCGTGGTCCCGCCAGTACCGCTCGATCTCCGCGTCGGTGACGTTGAAGTCCTCGTCGGGATAGCGCGTGTTCGGATCCAAGGGAACGTAGCGGACCTCGACCTGCTCGTTCCGGTCGCGGTACTCCTGCCAGAGCTCGGCGTCCGGAACGAAGACCCCCGACGCCACTTGTCGAAGGAGCTTGCCACGCGGGATCACGTCCCGGTAGTAGGCGTCGAGCACGACGAGCTGCTCGGGAGGTAATGAGGCGAGGAACGACTGATACCCCGCCAGATCGAACCCACCCGCGTCGTTCGTGAACTGCGGGCGCAGGTACTCGGGCGGGTTGAAGTTGGCCGCCTCGCTGATCTCGCGATCCGTCACGGTAATGCCACGCCGCTCGAGCTCCTGACGGATGAGGAGCTGGTTCACCACCTCGTCGAAGGCCGCGTCCTCGATCTCCGAATTCTGCTGGGAGCTGATGATCTCCTCCTGCGATCGCTGGACCTGGTCGTAGATCTGCCGGTACGCGGCCATGTACGCCTCATACATGACCGGATCCCCGTTCACCGAGCCGATCTCACCGAAGCCGCCCCCGCTCTGGCCGGTGATGTCCATGCCCCATTGAAAGACCATCAGGGCCACGAACGCGATCGCCGTGAACAGCATGATCGGCTTCGTGGCTTCCCGCATTTGACGCATCATGACACGTCGTCTCCTGCCGCTGCACCCGGCTACGAACACCGCGAGAAAACAGGCCCGAAACCATAACGCGTCGCATGAGGCCCCTCAACGGAGAGGAAGCGTCGGGATTCGGGGTCGTCGATTCGTTACTTGGAGCGGGGCGAGCCGGTTCCCGTGGTCGTTTTCCGGCGCTCAGGCGGCCGCAACGTTCGTTGACACTTTTTCGCGACGGCGCCTATCTTGGCCCGTCCCGGGGCTCGGCCCCTCCGCACCGTGGGCGGGAGCGCATGCGTGTCCGAATCACTCGATCTCGAGATCCGGACACTCCAGTCCGTCTTCTGGTCGGAGCGGGATCCCGACGGACTCGCCTTCGCGCCCCTCGCGGACGCCTTGCGCCGCAACGGCCAGCTCCGTGACGCGCTCGACCTCCTGACCGAAGGCACGACACGGCAGCCGGAGTATGCCACCGGCCATCTCGTGGCCGCCCGGCTCTACGCCGAGCAGGGCATGCACGCAGAGGCCGAGCTCGCTGCACGGCGCGTGCTCGATCTCGATCCCGAAAACACCCAGGCGCTCAGCACCCTCGTGGTCACCCTTCACGAACGGGGTGAGCACGGCGAGGCCGCCACCGTACGCTCGGCGCTTGTCGCTGCCGACCCGGACTCTGCGGAGGCCCGGGCGGTCTCGGGACTGGAGCTCGTCGAAGCCCCCGAGGTGGGGGGCGACGAGTCGATCCTCCCGGACGTGGCGCTCGACTCCGGTGCGATCGGATCCGCTCCGGTCGACGCGGAGGCGGGCCGGCCGGAGGCGTCGGCGTCGGATGAGCTGGAACTCGACACCCTCGACGATGAGTACTTCACCGACGAGGCTCTCGGTCTCGACTCACCGTCGCTGGACGACTCCGTGGAAGCCGAAGCCGCCCTGCCCGAGGGACCGGCCGAGGGGGCGCTCGATCTCGCCGCGCCGGCGCCGGATGCGTTGGAGTCGCCGCCCGAAGACGCGCCGCCGGAAGACACGCTGGTGGATCTGGCCGCACTCGCCCCGGATGCACCCGCCGAGCCCGAGGCCTCGGTCGACGACGCGATGGACCTCGCCACTTTGGCCCCGGACCCGCCGACCGAAGACGTGTTGGATCTCGCCACGCTGGCTCCGGATCCTGCCGAGCCGCCGCCGGAAGACACGCTGGTGGATCTGGCGGCACTCGCCCCGGATGCACTCGCCGAGCCCGGGGCTTCGGCCGACGGTGCGATGGACCTTGCCTCACTGGCCCCCGATCCCGATCTACCGGCCGTGGAGGACACGATCGAGCGTACGGCCTTGGTGCCCGACGCCCCGTCTTCCGCGCCCGACAACGTCATGGACTTGGCCGCGCTGGCGCCGGACGTGCCGGCCGAGGACGTCATGGAGCTGGCCGCGCTCGCCCCGGAACCGCCGACCGAGCCCGAGTCTACGGCCGAGGACGTCGTGGAGCTCGCCGCGCTCGCCCCGGAACCGCCGACCGAGTCCGAGTCTACGACCGAGGACACCGTGGAGCTCGCCGCGCTGGCGCCGGACTCGCCGGATGCGTCGAGCACGGAGGAGGGGGTGCTCGATCTCGCGGCGTTGGCGCCCGATCCTGTCGAACCGGCCTCCGTGGACACGAATGAGCCGGCCTCCGGGCCGAGGGGGAACGACGTGGAGGACGGAGAGCCCGTGTACACCCGGACGCTCGCCGAGCTCTACGTCCGGCAGGGATTCATGGAGCGGGCTGCCGAGGTGTATCGGCATCTCCTCGGGGCCGAGCCCGACGCGCAGGATCTGCGGCAGCGCCTGGCGGAGCTCGAAGGCGACGAGCCGACTCCGACCTCGACTCCGCGGTCCGGAGCGACAGAGGAGGCGCCGGGCGAGCCCCGCGAGGCCGACCCGGCCGAGGCCTCCGGGGCCGGAAGCCCCGACGGCGGGGCCGTTCCGCCGGTCGACGGCTCGGGAGAGACCGAAGAAGAAGTCGAGACGCTGGCCCGAGACCTGGCGGACGCGGGTGACGACTCGGACGACGTCGACACGCCCTTCGCGTGGTCCGCGCCGGCCGAGGACGCCGAGACCGGTCCTGCCGAGCGGTCGGACGGCGACGGGGCCGCGGGCTACTTCGACGGACTCCTCGACTGGGGATCGCGAGAGGACCGTTGAGAGTCGCCGTCGTCCACGGCCCCAACCTCCGACTCCTGGGACGCCGCGAGCCGGAGGTCTACGGGACCGAGACCCTCGAGGACATCGATCGGAAGCTCGACGAGCTCGCCGGGGAGCTCGACGTCGAGCTCGAACGCTTCCAGTCCAACCACGAAGGAGAGTTGCTCGACTTCGTGGACGAGGCGTCCGCCCGCGTCGAGGGCTTCCTGATCAACCCCGGAGCCCTGACCCACACCTCGGTCGCGCTTCGCGATGCCCTCACGGGGGTCGGACGACCCTTCGTCGAGGTGCACCTGTCGAACACGGCCGGACGCGAGCGCTTCCGGCACCGCTCCTTCCTGGCTCCGGTCGCCTCGGGCGTGGTTTATGGCTTCGGCACGCAGAGCTATCTTCTTGGGCTCCGCGGCCTGGTCGCGCGCCTGCGCGCCTGACCGCTCCCGCCTCAGCCCCCCACGACGACGACCCGCATGGCCAGTACGGCGGATTTCCGTAACGGGATGGTGGTCGAGATCGACGGCGATCTCTGGGCCATCACCTACTTCCAGCACGTGAAGCCGGGCAAGGGTGGTGCGTTCGTGCGCACCAAGTTGAAGAACGTTCTCTCGGGCGCGGTCGTCGACCGCACGTACCGGGCGGGTGAGAAGGTGAACGACGTCCGTCTCGAGCGTCGGCCGGTCAACTACAGCTACACGGACGGCGACCTCTACTACTTCATGGACGCCAACACCTTCGAGATGACCCCTGTCTCCGGCGACATGCTCGGCGAGGATCAGCTCAAGTTCCTCAAGGAGAACATGGAGTGCGAAGGGCTCGTCCACGACGGCAAGGTCATCAGCGTCGAGCTCCCGCAGTTCGTGGAGCTGGAGGTCACGCAGACCGATCCCGGCTTCAAGGGTGATACGGCGCAGGGCGCGACGAAGCCCGCGACGCTGGAAACGGGCGCGGTCGTCGACGTGCCGCTCTTCGTCGAGGAGGGTGACGTGCTGAAGATCGACCGTCTCGAGGAGAAATACCTCTCGCGGGTGAACGCATGATCGATTTCGACTTCATCGAGCGGCTGATCGAGGCGCTCGACGACAGCTCGGTCGACTCGCTCGAGATCGAGCGGGGCGGCACGAGAGTCCGACTCTCGAAGACCCCGCCGGTCACGGCGGCTCCGGTGGCCATGCCGGGCCTTGCAGCGGCGCCCCCGCCCGCTCCGCCGACGCCCGCGTCCGCCGCGCCCGCACCGGCCGCCGAGACGGCCGAGGCTCCGGCGGCCGGCGGCGAGAGCGGGTCCACCGCCGGCTACCTCGTGGTCGTCAACTCGCCGATGGTGGGGACCTTCTACCGTTCGCCGGCTCCCGACGCGCCGCCGTACGCCGAGGTGGGCACGCGTGTGGCGGAGGGCGACACCCTCTGTATCATCGAAGCGATGAAGCTCATGAACGAGCTCGAGAGCGAGGTCTCCGGGACGATCGTGGAGGTGTGCGTGGACAATGCACAACCGGTCGAGTTCGGTCAGGTGCTCTTCCGCGTCGACCCGAGCTGACCCGCCGGTCGGAGAGATCGATCCGACCCCACGAGACACCCGCGAGGGACCGATCCGGCGCCGTGATCGGCGCCGGACGATCCGGGGGATAGACGTTTGTTCAAGAAGGTCCTGATCGCCAACCGCGGCGAGATCGCACTGCGTGTGATCCGAGCCTGTCACGAGCTCGGGATTCAGACGGTCGCGGTCTACTCGGAAGCCGACCGCGAGTCGCTGCACGTCCGGTTCGCGGACGAGGACGTGTGCATCGGGCCGGCTCAGGCGAGCGAGAGCTACCTCAACATCCCGCGCATCATCGCGGCCGCGGAGGTGACCGGTGCCGAGGCGATCCATCCCGGGTACGGCTTTCTCTCGGAGAATGCCGAGTTCAGCGAGATCTGCACGCGCTCCGAGCTGACGTTCATCGGCCCTACGCCCAACCAGATCCGCACGATGGGCGACAAGGCCACGGCCCGGACGGCGATGATGAAGGTCGGCGTCCCCACGGTGCCCGGCTCGGAAGGGGTCATCGACTCCGTCGAGGAAGCCGTGCGCGTGGCGAGCGAGATGGGCTTTCCGATCATGATCAAGGCGTCCGCGGGCGGCGGCGGGAAGGGTATGCGCGTCGCCGAGAACGCCGAGGAGTTCCCCAGGCTCTTCCAGGCCGCGCAGGCCGAGGGTCGGGCTGCGTTCGGCAACCCCGACGTCTACCTGGAGCGGCGGATTCTCAAGCCGCGCCACGTCGAGATCCAGGTCTTCGGTGACATGCACGGGCAGGTCGTACACTACGGAGAGCGTGACTGCTCGATCCAGAGGCGTCACCAGAAGCTGGTCGAAGAGGCCCCCTGTCCGGTTCTCACCCCGGAGTTGCGTGCCGAGATGGGGGAAGCGGCGGTCCGCGCGGCCGAGGCGATCGACTACGTCGGCGCCGGCACGGTCGAGTTCCTGCTCGACGAGGACGGTTCGTTCTACTTCATGGAGATGAACACGCGTATCCAGGTCGAACATCCGGTCACGGAGGTCACGACCGGGCTCGATCTGCTGAAGGAGCAGATCCGCGTCGCCGCGGGCGAACCGCTCAGCGCTCCGGAGCCCGTGGAGCATCAGCGTCACGCGATCGAGTTCCGGATCAACGCGGAGGATCCGGACCGCAACTTCGCTCCGGGACCGGGCACGATCACCACGTTCCACCCACCCGGCGGCCCCGGCGTCCGCCTCGATACCCACATCTACACCGGCTACACCGTGCCACCGTACTACGACTCCCTGCTCGCCAAGCTCATCGTGAGCGGCAACACGCGGGAGGAGGCGATCGTCCGGGCACGACATGTGCTGGACCACTTCATCATCGAGGGGGTCCCCACGACGATCCCCTTCCTGCGCCGGATCGTGGACGACGAGGCGTTCATGCGCGGGGACGTCGACACCGGCTTCGTTCCCCGCATGATGGCCCAGGAACGCGACGAAGGATGAAGCTCACCACCTACTTCACCGTGCCGGAGGTCGAGGCCGCTGCCCTGGCGGACGCCACCGTCGTGGTTATGGACGTGGTGCGGGCGACGACCACGATCATCGAGGCCCTCGCGAACGGCGCGCGTGTGATCTACCCGACCGCCTCGACCGAGGAGGCCGTGCGACTGGCGTCTTCGCTGGGACGGGACGACACGCTGCTGTGCGGGGAGCGGAAGGGACGCAAGATCGAGGGATTCGACCTCGGCAACTCTCCGCGCGAGTACACGGCCGAGGTCGTCGAGGGGAAGAAGCTCGTCTTGAGCACGACGAACGGTACGGCGGCCCTCGGCGCCGGTCAGGAGGGGCGGCGCGTGCTTCCCTGCGCGTTCACGAATCTGCGGGCGGTGGCGCGCGAGGTCGGAGACGACGAGCACGTGGTCGTGATCTGCGCCGGCCAGGAGAACTCCTTCTCGCTCGACGACGCCC
Organism: Longimicrobiales bacterium; assembly: GCA_028280205.1. Taxonomy (GTDB): domain Bacteria; phylum Gemmatimonadota; class Gemmatimonadetes; order Longimicrobiales; family Gaopeijiaceae; genus UBA2589. The sequence continues at coordinate 626 of JANQME010000184.1, read as the reverse complement.
TGTGTGCCGGACACCTCCTCCGGCGTCTGCTGGAGGGACGGGGCGGCGACACCGAGCTGAATGACGCCTCCCGGGCTGCCCGAGCCCTCGCGGCGGAGCACGAGCCGACGCGGGAGCTGCTGAGCATGGCCGCCGGCGGAGCCGCGATCATCGAAATCGGACTGGGCGACGATCTGGACCTCTGCAGCGACGTGGACCGGCACGACATCGTGGCGCACATGAAGGACCAGGCGATCACCCGGACCGGAGGTTAGACGGAGGCGTGTCGCGGGGGAGCGGGAAGAGCCGGTCCGGGAAACCGGCAACCGGAGGCGGTGACGGACGCATCCTCGACGAGGATCAGCGCAACGAGATCCTCGCGGTCGCGATTCTCGCCCTCGCGCTCTTCCTCGCCCTTTCGCTCGTCCCCGTCGCCGTCTTCGGGAGTGCCGGCGATCGGTGGTTTCCGACCGGAAACATCATCGGGGTGGTGGGGGGCGCCGTTCAGGGTCTGCTGTACGCCTTCGTGGGCGTCTCCGCCCTCTTCCTGCCCGTGCTGGCCGCGGCGTGGGGCCTGCGCGTCGGTGGGTGGGTGAATGCGCTCGCGTCGCTGCGGGTGGCGCTGCTGGCAGGAGGTCTCCTCCTCG
>JANQME010000127.1 GCA_028280205.1 Longimicrobiales bacterium | reverse complement strand
GGACGCGAGCTCCTCCGACTCGTCCCGATCCACGGACCCGTGCCGGACGCTCCTCCGGAGCCGGCGTCCGGGGGCCAGGGTGACGATGTCGGGGCGCTCCTCGCCCGGGTCCTGAAGAGTGAGGTCAGCGGCGTGGGCGTGGGAGGCTGAGGTGCGCTTCTACATCAACGTGGATCACGTGGCCACGGTCCGGCAGGCCCGCCGCACCGACGAGCCCGACCCCGTTCGCGCTGCGGTCCAGGCGGAGCTGGGCGGGGTCGACGGGATCACCGTGCACCTCCGGGAGGACCGGCGCCACATCCAGGATCGTGATGTCGACCTCCTCCTGCGGACCGCGCGCACACCCATCAATCTGGAGCTCGCCGCGGCGTCCGAGATCCTCGATCTCGCGGTGGAGTGGCGGCCGCTGCAGGTGACGCTCGTCCCGGAGAAGCGTGAAGAGGTGACGACCGAGGGCGGGCTCGCACTCGACGAAGTGCGGGCGCGGGACACGACGGCGGAGGCGGTCGGGCGGCTCGCGGACGCCGGGATCCGCACCTCCCTCTTCATCGACCCCGACGAGGAGGCGGTCCGCGTGTCGGCCGACCTCGGGGTGGACGCCGTGGAGCTGCACACGGGAGAGTACGCGAACGCGGGCCGGACGGAGCGGGCCGAGCAGCTCGAGCGGATCGCGTCGGCGGCCCGGCTCGCGCGGAAGGCGGGACTCGCGGTGCACGCGGGACACGGACTCACCTACGAGAACGTGGCCCCGGTCGCGGCGATCGCGGAGCTCGAGGAGCTCAGCATCGGGCACAGCATCGTGTCGCGCGCGGTGTTCACGGGCATGGAGCGCGCGGTGCGCGAGATGGCCCGGATCCTCCGACGGGCCCGAGCGCACCCGTGAAGCACTGGGGCAAGGCCGTCTTCGGCACTGCCGTCACGGTCTTCCTCCTCTGGTTCGTCCTGAAGGATGTCGACTTCACGGAGGTGGTCTCGGAGATCGCCCGCGGCGACTTCCTCCTCCTCGGCGCGTCGGTCTTCGTCGCGACGTCGGGCTTCCTGATCCGTGCGCTGCGCTGGCGCGTGCTCCTTGAGCCGGTACGGCGGAACACGCGCTTCCGCTCGCTCTTCGCCGGCACCTCGATCGGCTTCATGGCGAACAACATCCTGCCGGCGCGCGTCGGTGAGTTCGCGCGCGCCTACGCGCTGAGCCGGCTCGAGCCGGTGAGCGTCACCGCCGCCTTCGGGAGCCTGGTGGTCGAGCGCTTCATGGACGGCGTGATCCTCCTCCTCTTTCTCGTGCTCCCGGTGCTCACGCCGGGCTTCCCGTCGATCGAGGCGGTCACGGGAGAGACCGGGCGTGCCATGTTCCAGTTCGCGATCGTCCTCGTCCTCGGCGTCCTCGCGGTGCTCGTCGTCATGGCGGCGCTTCCGAAGGTCTTCGTCGCGGTCGCCGAGCGGGTGACGGCGATCCTGCCCGACAGGGTGCGCAGGAGGGTCCTCGGTGCGCTGCACGGGCTCCTCGAGTCGATCGCCATCATGCGCGACCCCCGACTGCTCGCAGTCGGCTTCGCCTGGTCGCTCTTTTTCTGGACGTGGCACGGGCTGTCCTTCTGGCTCGGGATGCTCGCGTTCGGTATCGAGACCGGTTTCGTCTCCGCGATCTTCACCGAAGCGGTCGTCGGCTTCGGGGTCGCGGTCCCGTCCGCTCCGGGCTTCTTCGGCACCTTCCACTTCGCGGCCAACTTCGCGCTGAGCACCGTCTACGGCGTGCCCGAGACCGAGTCGCTGGCCTTCGCCTTCGCGTACCACTTCGGGGGATGGATCCCGATCACCCTGATCGGCCTCTGGTTCGCGTGGCAGCTCGGTTTCTCGCTGGGCGAGGTCGGGGCGGCGGAGGAGCAGGTGGAGGAGGAGCTCGAAGAGGAGTACGAGCAGGAGCACGGGACGCTCTCGTGAGCGTCCGCTCGGCGAGCGTGGCGGCCCCCGCGAAGATCAACCTCTTCCTCCGGGTGCTGCGCCGACGGGACGACGGGTTCCACGACCTCGAGACGCTCTTCCAGATGCTCGAGCTGTCGGATGACGTGCGTGTGACCGTGGACGCGGAGGGTGCGTCCGATTTGACCCTGGCCGTGCACGGGGCCGACGTGGGGCCGGAGCGGGAGAACCTCGCATGGCGTGCCGCCGAAGCGTACGTCGGCCGCTTCGGTCCCGTAGGGTCGATCGACATCGGTCTCTTCAAGCGGATCCCGGCCGGTGCGGGGCTGGGTGGCGGGTCTTCGGACGCGGCGGCCGTGCTGCGGCTTCTCGAGCGGCTGGCTCCGCCCGGTGCGAGACCGACCTCGTCGGAGGAGCTCGCCGATGTCGCCGTGGGGCTCGGCTCGGACGTCCCCTTCTTCCTGTGCGGCGGTGCCCTCGCGCTCGGCCGCGGGCGCGGGGAGCGCCTTCGCCCGCTCGATCCCCTCCCGAGCCGGTCCGTCGTCGTGGCCCTGCCTCCCGTTCAGGTCTCGACCGCAGCGGCGTACGTGAAGCTCGCGGAGGCCCGGGCCGATGAAGCGTCCGGGACGCCGCGGCGCAAACGGGGCAACGACGAAGTGTCCCCGAAGACGTGGCAGGCGGCGGACCGCCTGACCGCGAACGACTTCGAGCCCGGGATCATCGGGCGCCACCCCGAGGTCCGTCGGTCCCTCGAGGCGCTGAGCGCCGCGGGCGCCTCCCCGGTCCTCCTCTCGGGGAGCGGCGCGGCGTCCTTCGGCCTCTTCCACGACGAAAGCGTCGCCCGCCGCGTTGCCGAGGAGCTCGAGGCGCGTCTG
>JANQME010000088.1 GCA_028280205.1 Longimicrobiales bacterium | reverse complement strand
CGACGCGCCCGCTCGCCGATACGGCGTCGGGCATGGGCACGAGCTGCCGGGCCGGAAGGGAGAGCTCGTCGGTCTGTAAGCGCATCATGTCCGCCATGGAGAACCGCGTCCCGCTGCCGCGCACCTCGACGATCCTGAGCCAGCGGCAGGGATCCGACCAGTCGAAGCCGACCGCGTCCATGAACTCGTAGTCGCGCGGGATGAGGTCGTTGTTCGCGGTGGCGAAGTACCCCTCCGGCGGATTCACGACGTGCGGCTTCGCGGTGATCGGCAGGTAGCCGTCCCACTCGTAGCGGCCGTCTCCGGGTACCGGCACCAGCCCGCTCCAGTTGCGGCGCACCGGAGCGATCCCGACCGACTGCCACCCGATCGTCCCGTCCCGACCGGCCCACACCATGTTCTCGCCGGGGATGTTCGAGTAGCTGCACGCCTCGCGGAACTCCTCCCACGTGGTCGCCTGATCCATGCGCAGCGACGCGAGGTACGGCGCGCCTCCGATCTCCATCCACGCCGCGCGCACCACATAGGCCAGGTGGCGCTCGCGGTCCTCGTAGACGACCGGCCCGTGCCGGGTGTACTTGAGCTCGGCCGTGTGCGGCTCTCGATCCTTCACCGGAATCTCCTCGGTGAGAACCGTCATCGACTCCCACGCTCCGCGGTAACGGTACTGGTTCGGGTCGGACGGATCGGTCTCGTAGACGTACAGATCCTCGCCGTCCGTCGCGAAGACGGTGAGGCCCCACGCCCCGTATTCGTTGTGCCCGATCGAGACGCCGGGCAGGCTCGGCTCACCGCCGCCGATCACGTTCCAGCCGGGCCCGACCAGGTGCACCCAGTACCGCAGTGAAGGCGCGCTCTGGGAGCGATGGGGGTCGTTGGCCATCATCGGGTAGCCGCTCTCGGAGCGACTCCCGTCCACGACCCAGTTGTTCGAGCCGATATCCTGCTCGACGTCGTACGCCACCACGGACGACGCCTCGGCCGCGGCGGCCTGGAGGAGTGCGAAGGCGTCGGCGTCGCCGCGCCGATCCGCCTGGACGACGTCCTCCGGCCGAAACTGCACCCGCCCGCGGAAGGCTTCGTAGACGCCGAGGATGTCCTCGGAGAGCGCGGCGCCGTCGAGGGCCGGGTCGAGCGCCAGAAGCGGATCCCCCGGCCCGAACGTCTCGAGCTCCTTCACCGTCTCCGCCCCGACAGCGGCCACGCGCCGGCCGGTCGCGAGCTCGGTGCCGATGTTGCCGAGCAGCCCCTGGTGGCGCGAGATGACCACCTCCGGCGTCCACCGGCCCGGCGTGATCCCGAGCAGCTCGAACTCGACCGTCAGCAGGCTCGGGTCGCGCTCCGTCTCGGCGATGTACGCGTTGATCCCGTCGACGTAGGCACGGACGATCTCGGAGCCGCGGTCGTGGTAGTGATTCAGCTCCTGCTCGAGGTCGCGGCGGAAGCTGAAGAGCCGTGTGCCGATGTCGCGTTCCAATTCCCGTTCGCCGAGGATCTCGGCCACGGTGCCGGTCGCTTGCCTACGCCAGAGCTCGAGCTGGAAGAGCCGATCCCGCGCCGCGTTCCATCCCTGGGTGAAAAAGAGGTCGTGCTCGGTCTCGGCGTAGATATGGCTGATGCCCCACCTGTCGACGAGGATCTCGACCGGTCGGTCGAGGCCGGCGACGTCGAGCGTGGTGGACTCCTGGGCGACTCCGTTGAGCGGGATCGCGACGAGGAAAAGTGAAACGAGCGACAAGGCACGGGTCCGACCCGGCATGATGACTCCCGGCTGTTTCGCGGCAACGACGCCCGGGTTGAGGGGCGCCGACAGCGTACGGACCGCGGTCCGCGAACGGCAAGGAGGGCGGGGAGCGGAGCGGGCGGCACGTAGGAGCCGGGGTGCGAGACGGTCCGGGCCGGGCCGAGGTGGCTACATCGACCCGGGCCCGTCGAGGCCGAGATCCCGTGGCGTCCCCACACGCTCGACCCGCCAGCCCAGGGACTCGGCCCGGGCCCTGGCGATCCGGACATCGAGAGGCGTGACGGCGTCGGGGACCCAGAGCCACCGTGCCTGCGGCCGGTAGAGCATGGCGGCACCCGGCACGTCCGGGAGATCCACCGGGGCGATCACCACCCGCCCCGGCCCGGCCCCGAGCTCCACAGGCTCGGTGACGGTGGTCCAGTGCGCTCGCGCCACACGTTCACCCCGCAGCATTCTCCCGAGGAGCGGCTCGGCCGCCATCGACGCGAAGACGGGCACGGCGTTCTCGACGGCCCGGCGCACACCGCCATTCGCGATCCTACCCTCCGCGACGAGCACGGCACGGATCCGGTCGACTCCCGCCGGGCGCAGCAGATGGAGCGCACGGTCGTAGTTGAACGACGCCTGGCCGGTGCCGAGAAGGAGCCAGCCCGCTCCGGTGTCGATCGCTCCGGCCGGCATGCCGAAGCCACCCAGAGCGACGAACCCGTCGTGTACGGCCGGCTCCTCGACGGGGACGCTCTCGTGCATGGGCCGCGTCTGCGCCGAAGCGAGCCAGTCGGCTCGCTCCTCGGGCGAGACCGAGAACGAGTCCGCAGCGACGAAGTGGGGCGCGAAGTCCGCGGACCGCACGGTCATCCGCTTGTACCGGGCGCCGGAGCGCCAGACGTCCCACTGGGTGGGAATCGAGATTCCCCCGAAGGTCCTCCAACCCGAGTACCAGACGTCGACGTCCATCTCGCCGAGTGGGACCAGACCGAAGTCGGCGAAGTGGCCGGCCCGGAAGCTGAGACGGGTCGGCAGGCCGGAACCGGCGTGGAGATAGATGGTCGACGGGTACCGTGCGGCGAGCCGCGCGCCAACGCGCCGATGACGCTCTCCACCGATGAGCGTATCGCCTAGGGCGTGGAGGTCCGGGGCGTCGAGGAGCGCGAGCACGAGCCGGTCGGGAGTGTAGACGAAGAGCTCGTCGCGCTCGTCGACGTACGCCACGCTCAGCGGCTGCGGACCGTCGCCCATATCGGTCACGGCGACGCTGTCGCGCACCACGTTGGTGATCGTCCGCGTCCCGAAGTCACGCGTGTTGCGCCACGCGGGAATGGAGTAGTCGCGAACGTCGTCGTGCAACTCGAACGACGGGCGATCGCGGAAGGCGGCGGCTCCGTAGTCCGGCCGCTGCCACTGCGTCGTCATCTCGAGGCGTACTCGCTCTGCTGCCCGGAGCGCTTCCTCCCCACCCATCAGGTCGACCGCCCTCCGCACGTGCTCGACCGCGGGCTCGCTCGACTGTGCAGCGAGCTCGCCGACTCCGACGAAGACCGCCGCGAGCACGCCCGCCAGCGCGAGCCGCGAGTTCTTCCTTCCCATCCCGGAACACCCCATTCTCACTCCCCTGCTCGCCGGTCGTCGACGGTGGAGTGTAGTCAGCTCCCACAACCTCTCGTATCGTCCGAACGGACGAGGCGCGGACGAGGAACTGGAGCGACCGTTCGACGCATGATGACAGAGATCGGCGCGATGAACGCAGGCATGCCCGCCTGGCGGGTCGCACTCGCCCGGCTGGAGGCAGGAGAGGGGCCGGCGAGCGTCCGGCCCGTCGTCGCACCCGAGGTCGAGATGCCCGGTCCACCCATCGACCGGTGGGTCAGCGCCCTTCTGCGCTCGGAGCTCGCGCCGCGCGACGCGCCACCGGACGCTCTCCCACAGCGTCCTGCCGACGCGGGCGGCGAGACCGCGGCCGCCCGAGTGGGTAGGACGCTCGTACACGTCCGCGACGGTCGCCTCGCGCTTCCCGAGGGGAGGGTCGACGCCGTGGTCGAGCACGTGCGACGGGCCCATGCTTCGCTGCCGCAGGGCGAAGCATGGCTGACCTTGCGAGTCGCGAGCCTCTACCAGGCCGCCTTCCGCTTCTCGGGCGATCGCGCGCTACTCGAGCGAGGCGTGACGCTTGCCTCGGCGATCGTCGACGACCTCGCCCGACCCGAGATGGCGGTCGCCGCGCGGAGCGTCCTCGCCACGTTCCACGTCCTCACCGGACGCCTTTACGCGCTGGCCGACGCATGCGACGCGGCGATCGAGCTGGCGCGCGCGACGGACGCGGTCGACGAACGCTCCACCGCGATGGCCCACCAGTTCCGCGGGTACGCGCTCTTCGAGTGGGACCGGGTGGGAGAGGCCGAAGAGGAGCTCCGACGGGCGTGGGAGCTGAGCGGACCCGACGCGCTCGGCGTCCGGACCGGAACGGCGCGGCTGCTCGCCGCCGTCCGGAGCGCTTCCGGCGACCCGGACGGGGCCCGCTCGTGGATGAGCCGGCTGGAGAAGATGGTCGGCGAACCTGCAACCCTCCGGAATCGGGAGTGGCTCGCGGCCGTCCGGATCCGCGTGGGGATCGGGACCGACCGCGACCTGCGGGCCTTCGACCGATGGCGCCACGGGTACGCGTACGAGAGCATCGACGCCGACGACGTCGGCATGCTCGCCTCCCGACTGCACGAGCTGGAGTCCCTTCTCACCGTCCTCGAGGCATTCGGCCGGCACGAAGCCATGCTCGAAGTGAGCGACCTGCTGCTCCGCGGCAGTCGGCCCGCGCGCAGCTGGTTCGCCGCCCGGGCGCTGACCGGACGCGCGGTCGCGCTGACCGCCCTCGGCCGGAGTCGGGGCGCCGCCGAAGCGCTTCACGAGGCGCTCGAGCACCGGGCCGCTGGCGGCTTCGTCCGCTGCTACCTCGAGGGCGACGGCTCGCGGCGAGACCTTCTGGAGCAGGCGGTGGGGGCCGGGAACCCGCACGCGGCCCATGTGCTCGACGCAGCCCGGGATGGCGTGGAAGCGACGGGTTCGCTCACCCCGAGACAGCGGGAGGTGCTCGTTCTCGTCGCTGCAGGACACTCCAATCGGGACCTCGCCGAAGCACTCGGTGTGGCCGAGACCACGGTGAAGACCCACCTGCGGGCGATCTATGCCCACCTGGACGTCGGTTCGCGGACGGCTGCCGCGGCCGCGGCCCGGAAGCGGGGCCTGCTCCGGTAGGCCGCATCCGCTTCAGCCCTCGTGGACCGTGCGTCCTCCCACGACGGTGCGCACAACGCCGATCTCCTTGATCGCGTCCGGGTCGACGTCGTAGGGGCTCCGGGCCAGGATCACGAAGTCGCCCAGCTTGCCGGCCGTGATCGAGCCCTTGAGGCCCTCTTCGTGGGACGCGTACGCGCCGTGCACGGTACAGACCTTCAGCGCCTGGTCGAGGGTGATCCGCTGGCTCGGTCCCCAGATCCGGCCCGAGAAGTCCTTCCGCGTCACCATCGACTGAAGTGCCATGAGGGGCTCGTACGGACCGGGGCTGTGGTCGGAGGCAGGCGCGAC
>JANQME010000450.1 GCA_028280205.1 Longimicrobiales bacterium | reverse complement strand
ATCACCACGTTGGCCGCGTCGAGGATGCGCTGGGTCGACCGGTAGTTGCGCTCGAGCCGCACGGTCCGGGCGGACGGAAACGCGTGTTCGAAGTCGAGGATGTTCCGGATGTCGGCGCCTCGCCACCCGTAGATCGACTGATCGTCGTCACCCACCACCATGAGGTTGTGGTGGCCGCCCGCGAGCAGCTCAACGAAGCGGAACTGGGCGCGGTTCGTGTCCTGGTACTCGTCGACGAGGATGAACGAGAAGCGCTCCCGATACCGCCCCAGGAGCTCGGGGTTCGACTCGAAGAGCTCCACCGGCTTCACCAGCAGATCGTCGAAGTCGAAGGCGTTCTGCGCGGCGAGCGAACGGTCGTACTCCGGGTAGACGCGCGCCACGTTCCGCACGAAGAGATCGAAGGACCCGTCGTTTTCGGCGGCGAAGGTCGCGGCGTCCACGAGCTGGTTCTTGGCGCCGCTGATCTCGTGCCGGATCGCCTTGGGGCTCCATCGCTTGGGATCCAGCCCCACCGACTCCTGGACCGATTTCACCTGTCGCAGCGACTGCTCGGCGTCGAAGATCGAGAAGGTCCGGTCCCACCCGAGCCGGTCGGCGTGGCGTCGCAGGAGCCGGGCTCCGACCGCGTGGAAGGTCCCGATCCACATCCCGCCCGGCTCGGCCCCGAGCATCCGCGCGATGCGCTCGCGCATCTCGCCCGCGGCCTTGTTCGTGAAGGTCACGGCGAGAATGCGGTCCGGCCCGACCCCGTGCTCGTGGATGAGGTGGCACACCCGCGAGGTGAGCACGCGCGTCTTCCCCGAGCCGGCGCCTGCGAGCACGAGGATGGGGCCCTCGAAGTGCTCCGTGGCCTCGAGCTGCTCGGGATTCAGGCCGGAGAGGTAGGGAGCGGTCGCAGTCTCGGACATCGGGGGGAGCAAAGTGCTCAGACTTTGGCGGCGGGCAGGCGGATCTGAAATGTCGTTCCTTCGACCGATTCGAGAAGCTCGATGCGCCCCTTGTGCACGCCCTCCACGATCCGTCGCGAGAGCGCGAGTCCGACACCCCACCCGCTGGCCTTCGACGAGACGCCCGGCTCGAAGAGCTTGTCCCGGATCTCCGCGTCGACGCCGGGTCCGGTGTCCCGGATGCGCAGGCTGACCCACTCGCGGCCGATGGCGCGGGCGTAGATCGTGATCTTCCCGCCGCGCCCCGCGAGGGCGTCGAGCGCGTTCTTCACGACGTTCTCCAGCGCCCACACGAGGAGCACCTCGTTGCCCATGACCCGGGGGAGCCCCTGCGGGATGTCGACGATGAGGTCCACGCCCTTGCGGGCCAGGCGTGGGATTCGGGCCTGGAGGTACCCTTCGAGGTCCTCGACCACCTGCCGCACCGAGAGGGGCTCCAGCTCCGGCTCGCGACCGATCAGCTCGAAGCGGTGGCTGATCCGCTCGAGCCGCTCCAGGTCTTCGCCGATCGAATAGGCGATGTCGAGGTCGTCGAGGTCGCCCGGGCGGTCCGCGGCCGGCAGACGGAGCACCTCCAGCCAGCCCGCGAGCGAAGAGAGCGGCGTACCGAGCTGATGCGCCAGCTCGCGCGCCATCGCCGTCCAGGCCTTCTCGCTCTCCGCACGACGCTGATAGCGGATGACGAGGAAGCCGATGAGCACGGTGAGGAGCAGCCCGGTCGCCTGCAGGAACGGCACGGAGCGGAGGCTGCGCGCTTCGGGCGAGTCTCCGTAGTGGATGTGCATCGCCCCGAGCGGGTCGCCGACCGGAGGGTGCTCCTCGTCCAGGCGCCGCACGTAGCTGCGGATTCGCGCCTGGCCCTCCGGGGTCCGGTCGTCCACCTCGAACGGGAGGTTCACGTGGGTGATCACGGTGTCGCCCCGACCCATCACCACCAGCGGCACGCCCGATTCGGTCACGATGCGCTGAAGCTCCACCAGCGCCTGCGTCTCGCGCGTCGGATCCTCGGAGACCAGGCCCTCCTGTACCTCGGTGTAGACGCGCGACAGGAGCTCCGCATTCGCCTGCACCCGGCGGAAGATCTGCTGGGTGTACAGGAGGTACCAGCCGAGCAGCATCAGGAAGAGCGTCGCCAGGGCGACGGGCCACTTGATGCGCTTCATGTGTACGCCGGGATCAGGAGGGGCTCAGCCGCTCGATCCGAACGTACGAGTGCAGGACCTCGGGAAGCGAGACGCTCCCGTCGCGCTCCTGGTACGTCTCAAGCAGGGCGGCGAAAACGCGAGGCAGCGCCAGCGCGGAGCCGTTGAGCGTGTGGACGAACTCGGGCTTCTCGCCCTGGGCGCGGCGGAAGCGGATGTCGGCCCGACGTGCCTGATAATCGGTAAACGTCGTGCAGCTCGACACTTCCAGCCACGATCCGACCCCGGGGGCCCACACCTCAAGGTCGTACGTCATGGCCCCACTCTGTCCGAGGTCGCCCGACGCGAGCAGGACCCTGCGGTAGCGCAGCCCCATCCGCTCGAGCAACGTCTCGGCCTCGCGGGTCAGCTCCTCCAACGCCGCCAGGCTTCGTTCGGGCGTCTCGTAACGGACGAGTTCGACCTTGTCGAACTGGTGGACCCGCAGGAGCCCTCGGGTGTCCTTGCCGGCCGCGCCCGCCTCGCGCCGGAAGCACGGCGAGTACGCCGTGTAACGCACAGGGAGATCGTCGAGCTCCAGAAGCTCGCCCCGGTGGAGGTTCGTGATCGGGACCTCGGCCGTCGGGATGAGCCAGAGGTCGTCGCGCTCCGACCAGTACGACTCCTCCTCGAACTTGGGGAGCTGGCCCGTTCCGGCCATCGACTCCGGGTTGACCAGGTACGGCACCCGCCACTCCGTGTAGCCGTGCTCGGTGGTGTGGACGTCGAGGAAGAAGTCGATGAGACCCCGCTGGAGTCGCGCGCCGGCTCCGCGCAGGACCGGGAACGCGGACCCGGACACCTTCGCACCACGCGGCAGATCGAGAATCCCGAGGAGCTCGCCCAGCTCCCAGTGCGGGCGAGGCTCGAAGTCGAAGTCGGCCGGCTCGCCCCACTCCGAGAGGACCTCGTTGTACTCCTCGTCGCCGGCCGGAACGCGCTCCAGGGGGACGTTCGGCACGAAGAGCAGGATCGAGCGGATCTCTTCCTCGGATGCGCGCACGGACTCGTCCAGCTCCGAGATCCGATCGCCGAGCGCCCGGGTGGACTCGATGAGGGCGTCGGCGTCTTCTCCGGCGCGCTTGAGCTCGCCGACCTTCTTCGAGGCCTCGTTGCGCTCCGCCTTCAACTCGTTGACCTCGCCGATCGCTTCGCGACGGACGGTGTCCAACTCGAGCACCCGGTCCACCTCCGCGACCAGCCCGGCGTCCCGCTTCGCGAGCGCCTCTCGTACCGCATCGGGTTCCGCGCGAAGTCGACGGATGTCGATCATGAGCTCGGCTCAGTCGGGGGGAACCAGATCCTGGCTGTTGCAGACCGGATTGGTGACGAACTCGAAGCGCAGCGTGCCTCCGACCGGATCGATTTCCACGGGCGCCAGCTTCGCGTAGTAGACGCAGCTCGTTCCGAACGTTCCGGTCGAGCGGTTCGTTCTCACGACGTAGACGTTCCCGATCTCCACCGGCACCGGCTCGCTCGCGGTATAGACGAGCGTGTCGCTCGGCGCGCCCCGTACGTCGTCCAGCGTCATGCCCTCCAGCGTGGTGAGCCGCGCCGCGCCCACCACGCCGAGCGCGCCCGGCGGAAGGAGCACGATCCTGCCGTCGCGGGTGTCGATGGCGGCGTCCCAATCACCCGTCGACCCGGGCGCCTCGACCCGCACGCCGGTGCGCTGGAAGAAGGCGAACGCGGAGACGAGGTTGAGCTCCGGGCGCGCGAGCGAGTAGAGGAGAACCGTATCCGGCGTCGGATCCCAGTTGAAGGCGAAGGGATCGTCGTCGCACGCGGTCGTGGCGACGGCGACCAACGCCGCGAGGAGGACGGCCGCGCACACGCGGGCGCGGGCGGAAACGTCGGACATTGTGCTGCAGACCATCTCGTGCGGGGGCCGGAACCGAGCCGGAAGTTCACGGACCCACGAGGGGCGGTCAACCCCGGAAAGGCGTGTCATTGCTTGACTTTACCCCATTTGCCGGGTAGGTTCCCGCCCTCGCGACGGCCCAGGTCGCACCCCTCCCCCCGCCCGCTCGACGAGGTCGCATCGGTGCCCGACGTCCCCGCCAGCCGAGGAAGCGGACGGATTCTCGTCGTCGACGACGAGCCGCACATCCGCAGAGTGCTCGGCACCGTCCTCGAGGGTCGAGGGTACGAGGTGACGACGGCGTCCGACGGGCTGCAGGGGCTCGACGAAGTGCGAGGCGAGGCCATCGATCTGGTGATCCTGGACCTCATGATGCCCGGAGCGAACGGCCTCGAGGTCTTGTCGAAGATCCGCACGGATCCACGCCGCTCCGAGACGCCGGTCATCATCCTCACCGCCAAGGGCCAGGACACGGATCGGGACGCCGCCCTGGCGGGTGGGGCGAACGACTTCCTCACGAAGCCCTTCAGTCCGAAGAAGCTCCTGGCCCGGATCGAGGAGATCCTCGGAGGTGCCTGACCGCCACGCGTGGGTGACCGTGCTGGCGGGGGGGATCGGATCGCGCTTCTGGCCGGCGAGCAGGCCGGAGCGACCCAAGCAGCTTCTACCGCTCGCCAGCGACCGTCCCCTCATCGTGGACACGCTCGAGCGCGCCCGGGCGCTCGTCCCCTACGACCGCGTCCGCATCCTCGCAGGCGAACACCTCGTGGGTCCGTTCCGCTCGGCGCTCGCCGAGGTGCCGGACGAGGTGTACTGGGTCGAGCCGAAGGCCCGAGGGACGGCCCCCGTCCTGGCCTGGGCCGCATGGAAGCTCGCCCGGCTCGATCCGGACGCGGTCATGGTCTCGCTGCACGCCGACCACCGCATCGAGCCGCTCGAAGCTTTCGTGGACACGGTCGCGAGCGCCGTCGAGGTCGCCGCGCGGGACGAGCTCCTGCTCAGCATCGGCGTCCCGCCGGACCGGGTCGAGACGGGGTACGGGCACATCGAGCCGGGGGCTTCGCTTCCCGCGGCCGGGGTCGCCGAGGCCTTCCGGGTGGCCCGCTTCCACGAGAAGCCGGACGAGGAGACCGCCCGGTCCTACACCGAGTCCGGCTTCCTCTGGAACACCGGGATCTTCGTGTGGAAGGCCGCGACGCTCCTCGCAGAGTTGGAGCGGCACGCGCCCGAGCTCGCGCGTCACCTCCCACTCCTCGATCAGGCGGGCGACGACGCCTTCTTCGACGCCGTACCGGTCTCCGTGATCGACCGGGCCGTCATGGAGCGGAGCGATCGGGTGGGCACCGTGGCGGCCCGCTTCGCGTGGGACGACGTGGGGAGCTGGGAGGCGCTCGCGCGGACGCGCACCCCGGACGCGGGGGGCAACGTGGTGTTGGGCGACGCCCGCGTGGTCGACGGAAGTGGCTCGGTGGTCTACGCGGACGAGGGGAGCACGATCGCCCTGCTCGGCGCCGATGACCTGGTGGTGGTCCACTCCGGCGGCACGACGATGGTGATGCCGCGGAGCCGGGCGGGGGAGATGAAGGAGCTCCTCGCGCGCACGCCGGACGAGTGACCGTGCCCGCGACCCGGCTCTACCTCTTCGACGATCGCGCCGCCCGACGCTGGGCTCCGTTCACGCTGACCCGCCCGGCGGGCGAGCTCCTCTTCGGCTGCCTGTCGCTGCGCGCTCGAGCAGAGTGCGTCCTCGGACTTCCGTGCGCCGCCCATCTGACCCGGACGGCGCTCGTCGGCTTCGACGAGCCCGAAGCGGCTCCGGCGATCTCGCTGGACGAGCTCCCGGAGGACGAAACCCGGGTCCTCCTCTCGAGCCGGGCGGTCCTCGACTTCCAGGACGTGGTGCTCCCGGAGACCGCCGCCTCGCTGTACGTGGACGGAACGGCCGCAGGCTGGGTTCTCCCGCCCGTCGCACCCCCGCCCTCCGAGCTGTGGCTTCGCGACCCGACCGCGGCGCCGACGGAGGCGGACGCCGTGACGCTGCGCGGCAGCTTTCTCGAACATCCGTGGGACCTGGTGGCGAGAAACGAGGCGCGGATCGCCGCGGACGTCCCGGCGCTGTGGCCGGAAGACAGCCGGGTGGACGGGGTGTTCCGCCTCGGCAAGCACGCGGTGTCACTGGGCGAGGGCGCCGAGATCGAGCCCGGCGTGCACCTGGATCTGCGCGGGGGGCCGGTGCGGCTCGGGGACGGTGTACGGGTCGAAGGGCCGGCCCGGCTCGTGGGGCCGCTCTTCGTGGGGACGGACTCGACGATCCTCGGGGGCTCGGTCGGGACGTCCTCGATCGGTCGGACCTGTCTGGTGCGCGGCGAGGTGGCGCACTCGGTCGTCCTCGGCTTCGTCAACAAGGCCCACGACGGCTATCTGGGACATGCGCTCGTGGGACGCTGGGTGAATCTCGGCGCCTTCACCACCAACTCGGACCTGAAGAACAACTACCGTCCCGTGCGCATGTGGACGCCGGAGGGCGAGAAGGACACGGGGATGCTCAAGGTCGGGTGCTTCCTCGGCGACCATGTGAAGACCGGGATCGGGACGGTGCTCAACACCGGCACCATCGTCGGCGCGGGCACGAACCTCTTCGGCGGCGTGATGCCCCCGACCGTGGTGCCACCGTTCAGCTGGGGCTCGGGACCGGACCTCCGGGACCACCGCTTCGACCGCTTCCTGGTGACCGCGCAGGCGGCGATGGTGCGCCGGGGCCGGGAGCTCACGCCCGGGGTCGAGGAGATCCTCCGGAACGCGTGGTCCGCGACGGCGGGGCGGCGCGCCGAGTGAAGCTCTCCGTCCTGGGGAGCGGGAGCGGGGGCAACTCGACGTTCGTGCGCGGCGGGAATACCCGGGTGCTGATCGACGCCGGCTTCAGCGCGCGCTCGGTCGCCCGGCGCCTCGAAGAGCTCGGGGTCGATCCCGACTCGATCGACGCGATCGTGGTCACCCACGAGCACGGCGACCATACGGCCGGCGTCGGGGTGTACGCTCGCCGCCACGGTACGCCGATCTACATGACGGACGGCACCCGCGCGGCGTGCGCCCGCCTGCTCCGCGGCTCGGAGACCGTCGTCGCGTACCGTCCGGGGCGCCCGTTCACGATCGGGGATCTGCGCGTGGAGCCGTTTCTGACCGTCCACGACGCCATCGACCCCGTGGGGGTCGCTGTGGTCGACGAATGCACGGGACTCCGGCTCGGGGTCGCGACGGATCTCGGCCGACCCACCGTTCAGATCCGTCACGCCCTGTCCGCGTGCGACGTCCTGGTGCTCGAGGCGAACCACGACGAGCTCCTCCTCCATACCAGCCGGTACCCGGCGTCGGTGAAGCGACGGATCTCCTCGAGCCACGGGCACCTCTCCAACCAGGCGGCCGCCCGACTGGCGATCGAGCTGATGCACCCCGGCCTCGCAGGCATCGTGCTCGCGCACCTCTCGTCGGAGTGCAATCGACCGGAGCTCGCCCGCGAGGTCGTCGGCGGCGCACTGGAGAAGGCGGGGTGGCAGGGCCACCTGGACGTGGCGGTGCAGGAGCGGCCGACCGGGCTGCTGGACGTCGAGATGCTCCGCTACCGGAACGGTCCAAGCCAGTTGGCCTTCCTCTAGGGAGCCTCCGATA
>JANQME010000429.1 GCA_028280205.1 Longimicrobiales bacterium | reverse complement strand
GCCTCACCGGCGTATCGGATCTCGATGTTGCGCACCGGGCCCGGCGTGAGCGCGCACGCCAGCCGGCCGAGCGTCTCGCCGAGCGCAAAGAGCGGCCCGAGCGCTCGCATCGTGTCGCCCGCGACGGCGGGCGCATTGAGCGCCTTGGAGAGATCACCCTCCGCGAGAGCCGCTCGCACCGTATCCGCAATCTCGGTGGCCACGAGCTTCTGTGCCTCCGAGGTCGATGCGCCCAGGTGTGGCGTGAGCACCAGGTTGGGTGCCGAGCGGAGCGGAGAACCGTCCTCCAGCGGCTCGTTCGCGAAGACGTCGAGCGCCGCCCCGGCGAGGTGGCCCGACCGGAGCGCTTCGGAGAGCGCCTTCTCGTCCACGACTCCGCCCCGGGCGACGTTCACGAGGAAGGCACCGGGCTTCATCCGGGCGAGCGCGTCCGTGTCGATCATCCCCCGGGTGGAGTCCGTCAGCGGTACGTGCAGCGAGAGCACGTCGGCCCGCGCGAGGACGTCGTCGAGCTCGGCCGCCTCGATCCGGAGCTCGGCCGCGCGCTCCGAGCTCAGATACGGGTCGTACGCGACGACCGTCATCCCGAAGGCTCGGCAGCGGCGAGCCACCTCGCTTCCGATCCGCCCGGCCCCGATCAGACCGAGGGTTCGGCCGCGCAGCTCCACGCCCTTGAAGCGGGACCGTGCCCACTCGCCGGTGCGTACCGAGGCGTCCGCCTCCGGCACGCAACGCACCATCGAGAGGATGAGCGCCAGCGTCAGCTCCGCTGCCGAAACGGTGTTCCCGGCGGGCGCATTCATCACGGCGATGCCGCGCTCCGTGGACGCCTGAAGGTCGATGTTGTCGACGCCTACTCCCGCACGCCCGATCACGCGCAGTGAAGTCGCACGATCCAGAAGGCCCGCGCGCACCTTGGTTGCGCTTCGCACGATCAGCCCGTGCGCCCGCGGCAGCGCCTCGGCGAAGGCCGGATCGGAGGAGTCGTCGATCTTGAGCAGCTCGAAGCGCTCGTCGCCGCGCAGCGCGGCGAGCCCCGTCTCCGAGACCTTGTCGGTGACCAGGACGGTCCACGGCCCGCCGGCACCGTTCGCGTTCGGTCCGTTCACGAGAGCACCTCCTCCGAGAGGACTTCCCCGAGGACGCTCAGCAGCCCCTCGAGCCCCTCGAGCGTGTGATCGCCCATGTGGCCGACGCGGATCGTCGTCTCCTTGAGCTTCCCGTACCCACCACCCACGAGCCAGTCGCGCTCGATCACCGCCTTCGTTACGTCGGAGCCCGAGACGCCGTCGGGGAGGATCACCGCTGTCACGGCCGGCGACCGTCGTCCCTCGGGCGCCATCACGGAGAGGTCGACACCCGAGCCACGCATTTCGCCCACCCACGCCCACGTCCGCGCCGCCAGCGTCGCGTGACGCGCCCAGCGCGCCTCCATCCCCTCGTCGAGCATCCGTTCGAGCTGCACTTCCAGCGCGTACAGGACCGAGAGCGCGGGGGTCGTCGTCGCCTGATCCTTCGCGTGGTTCGTCGCGAAGAACTCCAGGTCGAAGTAGTAGCCGCGGTTCGGGGCCTCGGCGGCCCGCTCCATCATGCGCTCCGAAGCGACCCCGAAGGAGAGCCCTGGAGGAAGCGCGAACGCCTTCTGCGATCCCGTCAGCACGAAGTCGAGGCCCCAGTCGTCCGGGAGGAGCTCGGCGGCTCCGAAGCCCGTCACCGAATCCACCAGCACGAGCGTGTCGTCGAATTCGTGGACGACGGCCGCGAGCCCCGCGATGTCGTTGAGGACGCCGGTCGACGTCTCGGAGTGCACCATCGTCACCGCGTCGTATGCCGACTCGCCGAGGCGGGCGCGCAGGACGTCCGGATCGTGCGCTTCGCCCCACGGGACGGCGATCTCGTCGACCTCGAAGTGGCACGCCCTGGCGATGTCGGCGAAGCGCTTGCTGAAGGCCCCGTTCACCAGCGACAAGAGCCGCGTGCGTCCGGCGTTGCGCACGGCGGCCTCCATGAGACCCGTGGCCGAGGACGTCGAGACGAAGACCGGACGCTCGGTACGGAAGACACGCTGCAGGTTCTCGTGGATCGGCCTCATGAAGGCCTGTGCGTCCGCGCCGCGGTGCCCCATCATGGGGCGCGTCTGGGCCTCGAGAACGTCGGGATGGACCTCGACGGGTCCGGGAAGGAAGAAGCGGCCGTAGGGCCGCGTGATCGGTGCCACGGTCGGATTCACGGGAAACGTCCGGGGCCGAGAGGCTCCGGATCCTCGTACGAGTGGTTGGCCCTGCGAGCGGGAAGTCTAGTCAATCCGGACGCCTTTCCCAGTCTCCTCAGTCGCGCCAGGCGTCGCGCCAGCGGGTGTAGTGCACGGCGCGCACACCGGCCTGTTCGAGGACACGGACCCCGGCGGGGTCGCGATACGCCTCGCGATAGAAGACGTGCGTCACGCTGGCCTGGACCATGAGCTTCGCGCACATCACGCACGGGCTCGCGGTGACGAAGGCGACCTTGTCCGGCATCGCCCCCGGAGACTTCACGAGCGCGTTCATCTCCGAGTGGATGCACCCGCATCGTCCGGCCTCGTCGGAGTCGCAGCGGTTGGGGAATCCGCGCGCGATCCCGTTGTACCCGATGGCGACGACGTTCTCCAGGCGGGCGTCCGTGATGACCGTCCCTACCTGGAGGCGCGAGCAGGTCGAGCGCTTGGCCAGCTCCTCGGCCATGCGCATGTACACCTCGTACAGAGGCGGCCGATCGGGTTCGGCCGACACGCCGGCCCCTTCCTCGGCGAGGTTCAGCGGATGGTCGTTCTCCCTGACGCCGTCCCGGTGGATCAAACCGCTTCCTCCTCGCGTGCCGATCCTCAGCGCCAGCGCAGCCCCTGCGCGAAGACCTTCGCCTGAAGGTACTCGACCGGCGCCCACGCGTCGGAAAGGGGAGCCCCATCCGCCACCACGGGCGCCTCGATCCACGGAAGCGCGGGCAGCACACCGGGCTCCGCCGCCGCAAGGACGAGCAGGTTCTGGGTCGCCCCGAGATCCGCGGTGGCGTCGGTCCGATAGATGCGCACGTCCGCGAAGACCGCCGCGAGCGTGGCGCCGAAGCGCGCCAGGAAGTCGGCGCCCGGCCCTTCGAGGGGGGAGAGAACGTTCGCCATGAAGACACCGCCGGGAGCGAGCACGCCGGCCATGTCCGCGAGCGCCTCGCGCGTGACCATCGTCCAGGGCACCGTGAGGAGGTGATCGAAGACGTCGAGGTAGACGAGGTCGTAGCGCTCCCACGTCTCACGCAGATGCACCCGCCCGGCCTCGTGGAAGATCCGGATCCCGGGTCGCGGAGCGGAGCCGAAGGCGAAATACTCCTGGGCCAGATCCGTGACGCGTGGATCGATCTCGACCACGTCCGTGCGGACGCCCGGATCCCGCCGCTCGAAGGCGACCGGGAGGGTGAGTGCCGCCCCACCGAGCACCAGCACGCGACCCGGGAACAGGCCGGCCGAGTCGAGCAGCGCGAGGGACGTCGTCGCGTACAGGTGCGCCGGCGCTCCGTCGTCGACGTACTCCGCGGACGACGAGCCCCCGTTCTGCCAGAGCTCGCGGACCGTTCGTCCGCTCGCCCACGTCCGCTCGGTGACGGCGACCGCCGCATACGGCGTCTGCTCGGCGTGGAGCGTGTCGGGTGGGTGACCCGAAGCGGCGAGACCCAACGCGGGCAGGGCGAGGGCGAACGCCAGAAGGAGGGGGGCGGCGCGTCCGCCGGGCCCCGCATCGCCGACCTCTCCGCCCACGTCGGGCGCCCCTCGCCCTACGTCGACGAACGGGCCGGCCGCAAGAGCCATGAGGAGGAGAGCACCCGCCGTGGCCCCGAGGAGGAGCGGGAGGGGCATGGCCGGGAGCAGGACGAAGCCCGTCGCGAACGATCCGAAGATCGACCCGGCGGTCGCCGCCGCGCTGACGTCGCCCGCCCGGCGCCCGACGGACGCCAGATCCTCGGTCTCGGACCGCACGAGATAGGGTACCACCGCACCCAGGAAGAAGACCGGCGGGGCGAAGAGGACCAGCGCGCTCGCCACGGCACCCGGGATGAAGCCGAGCGCCGAGCGCGCCAGCCACGGCACCTCCGTTCCCAGCACGGGGAGCGCGGCGGTGAGCCCCGCGGCCACGAGCAGCCGGCGCAGCGGGATCCGTCCGGCGTCGGCGAGCCGTCCCCCGACGTGGCTTCCCGCGGCGAGCGCGGCGAGGATGACGCCGATCACCGCCGTCCACGGCACCACGGAGAGTCCGAAGACCGGTGCGATGAGGCGGGCGCCGGCGATCTCGATCGTCAGGACCGCGAAGCCCGAGCCGAAGGCGAGGGCGAAGGCACCGACCCGTCGGGCGCGACCGTCCACGCGCCCCCGTCAGGCGGCCTTCGCCACGACATCGAGGAGCTCGGCCAGCGTCGTCCTGCCCTTGTCGCGGGCGTACCACCGGCGCACGTGCCGGTAGCGATCCGGAGACGGGAGCGCGAGCCCCTCGCTCATGACCCACGCCTGGACCTCCTCGGGGCGCGGTCCCCACCACCCCACCTCGCGGAAGGCCTCGTCGTAGACGATCACCACCGGAATCGAGCGACTCCGGCCGTTCGTGAGGTGCGCGTCCATGAGGTCCGGGTTGTCGTCGCGGCCGAGCACCCGCATCTCCCACCCCACCTCCGCCGCCAGCCGCGCGATCACGGGTAGCGTGTTGACCGCATCGCCGCACCAGTCCTCCGAGAGCGCGGCCAGGTGCCACCGGCCGTGCAGACGCCGGGCCGCATCCACGACCTCGGCGGGCACATGAGCGCGCTCCCAGACGCCCCGCCACAGCTCCCGGTTCTTGACCACGAGATCGAGGTATTCGGGGAAGGTCGGGGCGGCTCGGAAGCGCTCGGGGTCGAGCTGCACGGGTCGGGGCGCTCCTGCGGTGGGCGGGTGGCGGTCAGACCGCGGCGGGCTGGGTTGCCTTCTTCGCCGCCTTCTTTCGCTGATTGGCGTCGAGGACGCGCTTGCGCAGCCGGATCGCGTCCGGCGTCACCTCGATCAGCTCGTCGTTCTGGATGAACTCGAGCGCGAGCTCGAGCGTGATTCGACGCGGGGGTTCGAGCTTGATGTTCTCGTCCGAAGCGGTGGTCCGCATGTTCGTGAGCTTCTTCTCCTTGCTCACGTTCACGTCCATGTCGTCGGTGCGGGCGTTCTCGCCGACGATCATGCCTCCGTACGCTTCGTCTCCGGGCTGCACGAAGAGGGTGGCGCGCTCCTGCAGACCGAAGAGCGCAAAGCCCACGGCCTTGCCCGCCCGATCCGCGACCAGCACCCCACGCGTCCGACCCTTGAGGGGACCCGCCCACGCGTCCCACTCCTCGAAGTTGTGGTGCAGGATGCCTTCTCCACGCGTGTCGGTGAGGAACTCGGAGCGGTATCCGAAGAGTCCGCGGGCCGGGATCTTGAAGCGGAGTCGGGTGGTGCCCGAGTCGCCCATCGGCTTCATCTCGGTCATCTCGCCCTTCCGCGGTCCCAGCTTCTCGATCACGGTCCCGACCCTGTCCGAAGGGACCTCCACGACGGCGGTCTCGTAGGGCTCCTGCACGGACCCGTCCTCCGCCTTCCGGGTGATCACGCGCGGCCGCGAGACCTGGAACTCGTATCCCTCGCGGCGCATGGTCTCCATCAAGATCGTGAGGTGGAGCTCCCCACGCCCGCTCACCGTGAAGGTATCCGGCTGGTCGGTGTCCTCGACCCGCAGCGAGACGTTGCGCTCCAGCTCCTTGTACAGGCGCTCGCGGAGCTGCCGCGTGGTGACGTACTTCCCCGCCTGACCGGCGAACGGCGAGTTGTTGACCGTGAAGTCGACGGAGAGGGTGGGCTCCTCCACGGCGATGCCGCGCAGCCGCTCCCGGTGCTCGGGATCGGTCGCGGTCTTGCCGATCTCCACACCCTCGAGTCCGGAGAGCGCCACGATGTCGCCCGCAGCGGCCTCCTCCACCTCGATGCGGTCGAGACCGGAGAAGGTGTAGAGCTTCGAGACCCGGGCCTGTTCGCCCTCCGCTCCGTCCTCCACGAAGCCGGGCTCGCCGAGGTCGAGCAGGGCCACCTGATCCCCAACCCGCACCCGGCCACGCTCGATCCGGCCGATCGCGATCCTCCCCACGTACGACGAATAGTCGAGCGTGGAGACCAGCATCTGGAACGACCCGTCGGAGTCGACGTCGGGCGGCGGGAAGTGCGAGACGATGGCGTCGAAGAGCGGCGCGAGGTCGCCTCCGCCCACCTCGGGATCGTCAGACGCCCAGCCGTCTCGCCCCACCGCATACAGGAACGGGGCGTCGAGCTGCGCGTCACTCGCCTCGAGGTCCATGAAGAGCTCCAGGACCTCGTCGTGGACCTCGTGGGGACGGGCGTCGCTGCGGTCGACCTTGTTGATGACCACGAGCGGAAGGAGCCCGAGATCGAGCGCCTTGCGGGTGACGAAGCGCGTCTGAGGCATCGGTCCCTCGGCCGCGTCGACGAGAAGGACGACCCCGTCCACCATTCGCAGAATGCGCTCCACCTCACCGCCGAAGTCCGCGTGGCCGGGGGTGTCGACGATGTTGATCTTCACGTCCCGCCAGTGCACGGCGGTGTTCTTGGCCAGGATCGTGATGCCCCGCTCCTTCTCGAGCGGGTTGGAGTCCATGACCCGCTCCTCGACGGCCTGGTTCTCGCGGAAGACGCCGGCCTGGCGAAACATCTGGTCGACCAGCGTCGTCTTGCCGTGATCGACGTGCGCGATGATGGCGATGTTGCGAATCGGCATGGATCGATGGGAGCGCCGCGCGCGGCGGCGGAACGGCTCGGGGATCAGCCGGGAAAGTTAACCCCGGCGGCCGCTCGAGGTGCGTCTACGCTCGACCCCGACCCAGAAAGGGGATCGATCCGGCGAGTCCGCGCCACGTGCGGTCGAAGTCCGCGCGCGCCGGATCGGTCGAATCGGGTCGCGCGAACACCTCGACCACGAAGGCGAGCACGACGCCGGTCACGCCCCCGAGTACGACGCCCAGAAGCCCGATGAGGACGCGGCGACGTGGGTCGTGTCGCGGCGGGACGTACGGCTCCTGGAGCACCGTGATGACCGGCGTATCCCGAACCTCGGAGATGCGCGCGTCCTCGTACGAATGCATCAGCGTGGTGTAGACGGAGTTCCGCATCGTCACCTCGCGTATGAGCCCGTCGTGGCGGAAGCGCAGGAGGGGGGAGCCCTCCCACTGCCGGTTCGCCTCCAGGAACATGCGCAGCGAGTCCTCCGCGTGCCGCAACTCGGCCTCCGCCTGCGCCACTCGTTCCTCGATGAATCTGCGCTCGGCCGCCGCCTGCGACTGGCGTCGATCGAGGTTGAACAGCGAGAGCTCGTCGAGCAGGTAGCGCGCGATGACGACGGACAGGTCGGCCCATTCCGTCTGCACCGCGAGCGTAACCGTGCCCGTCTCTCGGCCGGTGCTCACCGAGACGGCCTTCCCCGCGAGCCACTCCAGCACCTCCTCGTCCGCCTCGGCTTCCGTCTCCTCCTCGAGCTCGAGAAGGTCTCGGAGGTATGTGGTTCCGATGCCCTCGACCTCCCAACTGCGCGTCGCGACCCGGTGAAGCAGCTCACGCGAGGTGAGCAGCTCCGCGTAGAAGGCGGGGCTGGCCTCTCCAACCCCGCCGGAGACACCGACCCCGAGCCGGCTGACGAGCGCGCTGAGCTCGGAGCTCGACTGCTCCGAACCCTGCGGCCGGAAGACGGCCTCGGTGGTGTAGCTGAGCGCGCGAAGCTGCGCGTACGCAGCGGACGCTCCCGCAATGAGGATCGTGGTGAGCAGGATCGTGCCCCTGCGGCGCAGAAGCACCGCGAGCACCTCCCAGAGCGAGATCTCGTCGTCGGGTGGGGCGGGACGCAGCCGGACGCTCTCGGGCGCACGGTCTGCGCCGGTGGAAGCTCGGGGAGTCGAGTCGGAATCGGTCATCGACGGGGTGCGAAAGCCGGTCGGGCGCCGCGTTCGGCCGCTCACGGGGACGCCCGAGTATCGTGGCGGTCCGGCGGCGCAGCAATCCGGCGCGGTCGAACGGGAGTCAGTCCCCCAGCACCCAGGCGCAAACGAGCGGCGCCACGATGGCCGCGTCCGAGTTGATCTCGAAGCGGGGTGTGCTCGGCTCGAGCTTGCCCCAGGTGATCTTCTCGTTCGCGGGGGCGCCCGAGTAGCCGCCGTACGACGGCTGCGCATCCGTGATCTGGCAGAAGTAACCCCAGAACGGCACGTCGCGCCGCAGATCCTGGGTGAGGCACGGCACCGCGCAGATCGCGAAGTCACCCGCGATCCCGCCGCCGATCTGGAAGAAGCCGACCGACGGGTGCGCACCGGCGCCGTGGTGGGCCTCGTACCACTCCATCAGCGCCTGGAACTGCTCGGTGCCCGACTTGACGCACGCATGGTCCGGCATGCGGCCCATCATCACGTTGGCCGCGAAGATGTTGCCGGTCGTGGAGTCCTCCCACCCCGGTGCGAACACCGGAACGCCGGCCTCCTTGGCCGCCAGCATCCACGACTGCTCGGGCGGAATCTGCCAGTGTTCGGCCAGATCGGGCTCGTCGAGAACCTCGAAGAGGAATTCCGAGGGAAGGCGTCGCTCGCCCGTCGCCGCCGCCTTCTGCCACGCTGCGAGGAGCCGTCCCTCGACGTGCCGCATCACGGTCTCGGGTATGCAGGTGTCCGTGACCCGGTTCATCCCCCGGTCGTGAAGAGCCTGCTCGTCCGCGGCGGAGAGCTCTCGCCACGAGGGGACGATCTCGAACTCGCGGTGCGCGACGAGGTTGAAGACGTCCTCCTCGAGGTTGGCTCCGGTGCACGAGATCGCGTGCACCTTGCCCGCGCGGATCATGCGCGCGAGCGAGATCCCGAACTCACCGGTCGACATTGCGCCCGCCATCGCCACGAGCATCTTGCCGCCTGCGTCGATGTGCGCTTCGTACGCCTTCGCGGCGTCGACCAACTCGCGCGCATTGAAGTGGCGGTAGTTCCGGCTCATGAAGTCGCGGATCTCGCCCAAATCGTCCCTCCTTTCTTCTCTTCGCGTTCGGAGCGTTGAAAGCTAGACCCCGCACCGAAGAGCGTCGAACCCCGGGCGTGCGACTGGAACGTCAGGGGCCGGTCGCCACGCTCACGCTCGATCGGCCCGACCGCCACAACGCGCTCGGACACGCGGAGGTGGAGGCTGCGCGCAAGCACCTCGCGACGGTCGAGGACGACGACGAGATCCGCGTGCTCGTCCTCACCGGCACGGGAGACCGCACCTTCTGCTCCGGCGCCTCCCTGGACGAGATGGAGTCCGGCGCGATGGACGGAGCCCGCTTCGAAGCCCTGTCGGACCGGCTGGCCGCGCTCGCCCGACCCACGATCTGCCGGATGAACGGGAGCGCGTACGGCGGGGGCGCCGAGCTGGCGCTCTGCTGCGACTTCCGCGTGGGCGTGGCCGGCGCGAAGCTCGCCGTGCCCGCGGCACGCCTGGGCGTCTGCTACCCGCCGGGCGGGATCGAGCGTTACGCCCGGCGGCTCG
>JANQME010000257.1 GCA_028280205.1 Longimicrobiales bacterium | reverse complement strand
GATCTCCTTCGAGCAGGTGCACGGCATCGCGGTCCGGCAGGCGTACGTACGCCGTGCCGAAGCGGCGGCCCGGCTCACCGACCAGGAGCGTGCGCTCGGCCCCCGACGCGGTGAACGTCACCGACCAGGCGCTGTCCGCCGAGACGCCCATCCGGTCGTGGTTGGCGGGGTTCGACGCCACGAGCTCCGCCACCTCCATCTCGTCGAGCGCGGAGAGGAGCCGCGCGACGGCGCCCGAATCCGCCGGGAAGCCGTTGACCGTCCAGCCGCTCCCCGAGCGCTCCAGCACGACCTCGGAGCCGGCTCGTTCCACACGCACGGCCTCGAGCGAAGCGCCGTCGATCGACCGAAAGAAGCCACCCAGGTCCCCGGACGCGGCGATCGAGCCGCCCCCGCCACTCCGGATCAGGGTCGTTCCGATCCACACGATCACGAGCACGGCCAGCGCGCCCACGAGCTGTTGAAGCGTCCGCGCGCTCACGAGACGACCTCCCGCCAGCGGGCCTCCGCCCGTCGACGTCGGCCCGTGACGCGCGCGAAGCCGACCAGGACGAAGAGGAGCGGGACCCCGACCAGGTTGCCCCACTTGAGCAGGTTGCGCGTACCGTCCGACTCGAAGACGAGGGCGGGCGGGGTCCGGTTCTTGGAACGGATCCCGATGAGGGCTTCGTCCTGCGCGAGCCAGTCGATGGCGTTCGCCAGGAAGAGCCGGTTCTCCGGGTTCGACTGGAGGAACGTCGGCTCGACGAAGGAGGCGTCCCCGACCACGATCATGCGGCCCCGCTCGTCTCCGTCCTCGGGAAGGACCGCCGCGGCCACCGTGCGGGTCGCGAAGTCCTCCTCGTCGAAGATCCAGTCCTGGTCGGGGAAGATCGGGGCGGTCACCGGCTGGAGCGCGCCGTTGTCGCTCGTACTCCAGAGCGGCGACACGCCGGCCGCCGCCGGCCCGATCTCGAGCGCCGTCGCCCAGCCCAGCGTCATGGAGTTGAGCCCGTTCGTGATCGCGTGATCGTCGGACGGACGAACGACGGGCCAGAGCGGGTACGGCGCGATGACGTTGAACATCCCCTGCCGGCCGAGCGAGACGCGCTCGCTCGACGCGAGGTCGAGCACGAGCCCCTCGGCGACGGTCACACCGCGTTCCTCGACGAGCGTCTCGAGTCCGCTCGACGCCGGAATCGGCATGGGTGACTGGGAGTTCAGCACGATCGGCTCGAGCAGGAGCAGCGTGGCCCCGCCGCGCTCGACGTACGCCTCCACCCGCGCTTGGGCCAGGGAGTCGAGCGGCTCGGTCGCGCCCCCGACCACCAGCACCCGGGTCGAATCGGGGTCGAGGGCCCCGGTCGAATCGCCAGCGAGGTCGACGGTGGTCAGCTCGTAGCGGTCGGCCAGACTCTCGCGCAGCCCGGGCATCTGCCCCAGCGTCTTCGCACCGAACCCACCGAGGAACGCAACGGTCGCCCGCTCCGTCGTGGTCATGCGGTAGATCTGCGACGCCAGCCGGAACTCGAGGTCGTCCGTGCGCTGGATGAGCGGCGTGACCTCGCTCTCGTCGGCGTACGTCACGGCCAGGCCGTACCAACCCTGCCGGACCTCGAAGTTGTCGTCCCTCAGGACGTTGAACTCGACCGGTCCGATGCCGAGCTCCGCGGCTCGCTGGGCAACCTCCTCGTCCGCGGCGGGGTCGAAGTCACGGACCAGAAGTTGCCCGTTCGACGTGCGACGCATGTCGGCCAGGAGGTCGCGCACGTCGCGGAGCTGGAGCTGGACCTCGGACGGCAGCTCGGCCGACGCGTACAGCTCGATCTGCACCAGGTCGTCCAGACCACGAAGCAGCTCGCGCGTCCCCGCGGAGAGCGTGTACAGGTCGTTGCGCGTCAGATCGACACGGCCGCGGACCCGGCTCCCCACCAGATTGAGGACGAGGACCACGGCTGCGGCCGTCAGCACGCCGACCCGGAGCCGTCGGAACTCCGCCCCCTCGGGGCTCAGACGCTCCGACGAGACCGCGCCCCACGCCAGGGCGAGGAAGAGAGCGGTCGTCGATACGAAGTACAGGACGTCGCGCAGGTCGACGACACCGCGCGCGACGTTCTCGAAGTGGCTCACGAGGGAGAGCTGGGCGACCGCCCCCGCCACCGTCGGGGGAAGCCCGATCTGCACGATCGGCAAGCCGATGAGGAAGAGGGTGACGCTCAGCGCCGAGGCGACGATGAACGCCGTGATCTGGTTGCGGGTGATCGCGGAAGCCCAGAGTCCGAGCGCGGTGAGCTGAGCGGCGAGCAGCGAGCCGCCCAGGTACTGCGCGACGACGATCCCCCGGTCCGCCTCCGAGACGACGAGAACGCCGACCGCCGTGGGCAGCGTCCCGGCCAGGGCCAGGAGCACGAAGGTCCAGTTCCCGAGGAATTTGCCCACCACCAGCTCTCCCTCGGTGATCGGCTGGGCCATGAGCCAGTCGAGCGTCTTGCCACGACGCTCTTCGGCCAGGCTCCGCATCGTCGCGGCGGGCACGAAGACGGCGAAGAGGACCGGGAGGAGGTCGAACATCGGCCGCAGCGTGGCGACGCTCGTCGCGTACATCGTCCGGAAGGCGAGGAAGAGCGTGATGCCGAGAAAGGCCACGACGAGGACGTACGCCGTGGGCTGGTCGACGTAGCTGCGGAGCTCCCGGCGCGCGATCGTCAGGATCCGGCTCACGGCTGATCCTCCTCCTCGTCCGCGGTCAGCGAGCGGAAGAGCTGCTCGAGGGAAGCCTGCTCCCTGTGGAGCTCCCACAGCGTCCAACCGCGGTCCCGGGCCATCGCGAAGATGTCGGGCCGCAGCTCGGAGCCGTCCGCCACGTCGAGGCGCACGTGCATCCGACCGGCACGCTCCTCGGCCGAGTGGCCGGTAACGCCCGCGAGCCCCGAGAGCGCCTCGGCAATCCCCTCCCCCACCGCCTGCACGTGGTAGCGGGCGCCGGCGGAGCGGTTGAAGATCAGCTCCTCCACCCCGCCCTCCGCGGCGAGTCGACCCCGACGCAGAATGACGAGGCGCGAGCACGTCGCCTCGACCTCCTGCATCACATGCGTGCTGAGCAGGACCGTCCGCTCCCGACCGAGCGAGCCCACGAGGCGCCGGATCTCGACCCGCTGGTTCGGGTCGAGCCCCTCGGTCGGTTCGTCGAGCACCAGCACCTCGGGCCGGTGCAGGATGGCGGCCGCGAGCCCGACGCGCTGGCGGTACCCCTTGGAGCACTCCCCGATGGGCCGGTAGAAGACCTCCCCGAGATCCGTCTCGTCGACGGCATCCGCCACGCCCGATCGGGTGTCGGCAGGCGAGAGACCGCGCAGCTCAGCGACGTACTCGAGGTACTCGGCCACCAGAAGCTCGTCGTAGAGCGGATTCGCTTCGGGCAGGTACCCCACGCGGCGCTTGGCGCCCGCGAGGTCGTCGCCGATCGGGACGCCCTCGAAGCGGACCGACCCCCGGTCGGGCTGCAGCGTACCCGTGATCATCTTCATCGTCGTGGACTTCCCCGCCCCGTTCGGACCGAGGAAACCCACCACTTCACCGCGCTCGACGGCGAAGCTCACGTCGTCCACGGCGACGACGTCGCCGTACCGTTTGGTCACGCCTTCTACGGTGATCATCGTACTCCAAAACAAAAGGAGCCACACCGAGCCGCGGGCTCGACGTGGCGCTGGCGCGAGGGGCCGTGCGGAGCGCGCGACCGGTCGAGCGAGGGCTGTCTCGGGATTTGCCGGCCGGATTCTATACGGGCCCCGGGGTACTGTCCACCCGCATCCGGATCAGTGCGTCCGCCCCTCCCGGATCATCTCCACGGCCTTCCGTGCGCGGCGTAGGCGTGTCTCCTCCTTCACGGCCTCGGCTACCCACTGCGCGAACTCCCGCCGGTGCGTGAACGACAGGCCGTCGTAGCGCTCGGACGCGTCGGCCGCCTCGGCCAGCGCGGCCCGCAGCTCGGGCGGCACGTCGACCGTGCGTGGCGCCGTGTCGAGCTGGGTCTCGACGTGTACGCTGTCCCCCACGTCCTTGCCGATCGCCGCGCGGATGTCCTTTCGAATGCCGAGGATGTATCGGCCGCCCATCTTCACCAGGCTGCCACGGTACTCGTGCCCGTCGATGAGAGCCCGCACCTTCGGCCGCCCCGAGCCGAAGACCTCTTTCACGTCGAATGGGATCGAGACCACGGCGCCGCCACGGTTCGCCGGCTCGATGACCGCGTCGAAGGCCCGGGACACCGGCGTCCGCCCCTCCGTCACGCCGCCTCCTCGAAGAGCTCGCGGAAGCGGGCGGCCATGCGCGGCCCGGCGCCCTCGTCCTCGTGCTTGAAGAAGACCAGCGCTCGGGTCCACTCGGCCCGGCGGACCCGATCCGCCCAGCGCGCGAGATCCTCGTCCGCGTAGTCCGGACGGCGCAGGCGGAGGTACCCCCACCCGGCGGTCGGCACGATCGGAGCATCGTCCTCGTCGTCGTCGGTGTCCGCACAGACGAGCGCCATCCCGCGCTCCCGGAGCACGTCGTGGATCGCCTCGTCGTGCCAGCTCGCGTGCCGGAACTCGAACGCGGCCGGCGTGCCCTCCGGGAGCAGCTCGAGGAACGCCGAGAGCCGATCCACGTCGACCTTCAGGTTCGGCGGGAGCTGGAAGAGGATCGCACCCAGCCGCTCCCCCAGCGTCTCCAGTTGGGAGAGGAGGAAGGCGGTCGGCTCCGCGGACTCCGGCTTGAGGCGTGTGAAGTGCGTGATCCGGCGCGACGCCTTGATGGAGAAGCGGAACCCTTCGGGCACCTGCTCCGCCCACGACTCGAGTACCGACGTCTTCGGGAGTCGGTAGAACGTGTTGTTGATCTCGACGGTGCTCAGCCGCTCCGCGTAGTACGCCAGCATCTTCTTCGCCGACAGCTTCTCGGGGTAGAAGGAGCCCTTCCACTCTCTGTAGCTGTAGCCGCTGGTTCCGACGTGGAGCTGCATCTCGACCCCGGGGTCCCTGGCGAGCGATGCGGGCGTGGCAACGTGAGCGCCCACGCCGGAGCGCACAACTCGACGGCTGATGGTTCGCCTCGGTCCGTCACCAACTCGACGTGTGTGGTTGCGGCCGGGCCACGCCCCTCCTACCCCTTCGATCTCCCCCGAAAACGGAGGTACCGTGCGTCCACCCAGGATCTACCGCCGCTGCGCCCTGCTCCTCGTGCTCGTCATCGGCGGAGCGAGCGATCTTCGCGCCCAGGAACGCCGCCTCGGTACGCTCGCGTTCCCCAACTCGGGGAGCGAGCAGGCACAGCGTCCCTTCCTGGACGGCGTACTCCTCCTCCACTCCTTCGAGTTCGAGGACGCGGCGACCGCGTTCCGTCGCGCCCAGGAGATCGACCGATCCTTCGCGCTGGCGTACTGGGGCGAAGCGATGACGTACAACCACCCCCTCTGGCGGCAGCAGGATCGGGAGGCG
>JANQME010000340.1 GCA_028280205.1 Longimicrobiales bacterium | reverse complement strand
CCCGGAAGTTCAGGCAGCCGGCTTGAGCGGTCGCGACGGCCAGGCCGGTGGGCTCCATGACGATCGCGCCGTCGCCCCGGTACCCGCGCAGGATCGCGGCGAGCGTCCCGATCCCACCGTCCTCCTCACCGACGACGCTCAGGAGGTGCACCGTGCCGGCGAGCTCGAGCCCGGCGTCGGCGACCGCCTTCATCGCATAGAGGCCGGCCATGAGCGGGCCCTTCATGTCGAGCGATCCGCGTCCGTGGATCCGCCCGTCTTCCACGACCCCCTCGAAGGGCGGACGGCGCCAAAGCGAGTCGTCTCCGGCGGGGACGACGTCGACGTGCCCGTTCAGGAGGAGCGTCGGGCCCCCGCCCGTGCCGGCGAGCGTTCCGGCGACCCCGAGGGCCCGGTCGCGCTCGATCTCCCATGAAGCCTCGGGATGGGCCTGGACCTCGGCGAGGTCGATCTCCCAGACGTCGGTCGCGAGGCCGAGCGCTCGCATGCGGTCGGCCACGCACGTCTGGGCGGGGATCTCCCGCCCGCCCGCGGAGGGGATCCGCACGAGCGCGCGGGTCGCCTCGACGAGGCCGTCGACGTCGATCTCGATGACGGAGCTGAGCCTAGCGGAGGTGCTCGTCGAAGAAGGCGATCGTGCGCTCCTGCGCGAGTCGGGCGGCGGCCTCGTCGTAGCGGGGCGTCGTGTCGTTGTGGAAGCCGTGATTCACGCCCGGATACATGTGCATCGTATACGTCTTCCCGTGCTCCTCGAGCGCGGCCTCGTACTCGGGCCAGCCCGCGTTCACCCGGTCGTCGAGTCCGGCGTAGTGGATGAGGAGCGGAGCCCGGATGCGGGCCACGTCCTCGGATGCGGGCTGTCCCCCGTAGAAGGGCACCGCCGCCGCGAGGTCGGGCATACGCACGGCGAGCGTGTTCACCATGCTTCCGCCGAAGCAGAAGCCCACGGCCCCCAGCCGCCCGGTCGAATCCTCGTGCTCGATGAGGAAGCGGGCGCCCGCGAGGAAATCCTCGGTCATCGTCTCGCGGTCGAGCTGGCGCTGCATCGTCCGCCCCTCGTCGTCCGTGCCCGGATACCCGCCGAGCGGGGTGAGCGCGTCGGGCCCGAGGGCGAGGAAGCCCGCCGCGCCGAAGCGCCGCACCACGTCCTCGATGTACGGATTCAGCCCACGGTTCTCGTGGATCACGAGCACGGCCGGCCACGGCGCGGCCGAACCGGTCGGGCGCGCCAGATACCCACGCATCGTCCCGGATCCGCGGGGGGAGTCGTACTCGACATACTCCCGGCGGACGCGCGGGTCGTCGTCGGGGACCTCGGCAGCCAGGGCGTACTGTGGGCTCAGCGCTTCGAGGAAGCCGGCCGCGGTCATCCCGCCCACGGCGAACTTCGCGGCGCCGTCGAGGAAGGCCCGCCGGTCGATCATACCGTGGACGTAGTGATCGAAGAGGGTCAGGACCTCCGGCGGGAAGTCCTCGGCCTTCATGCGCTCACGGCTCATTTCGATCCTCCGGGAAGGTGAGGGACGGCACCGAGGGCGCCGACCGTGCAACACCACGGTGCGGCGCGGTGCGGGCTGCCATCATAGAGCCGGGCTCCGGGCCACGCGACCGCGGGCGTAGCGTCTCGACCCGAAGGCGCGAGCATCCTAGGATGATCGCGGCGGACGGGCACCTCGAGGCTCGGCCGAGAGAGGAACCTCGGTTCGGCCCCGGTGTCCATCCGCTCGAACCGAAGCGATCGCCGCTCGACCCTTGGGCCCAGAGTGTACCAGGAGAAGCCCGATGCACCGACTGAAGACGTCTGCCGGAGCCGCCTGTCTCGCCCTCGTCACCGCCGCGACCGCGGCCGCACAGCAGCCCGGCGAGTTCCGCCGCTCGACGTACCACGACTACCGGGTGGTGACCGTCGTCGACGGCCTCGTGAACCCGTGGTCGATGGCCTTCCTGCCGGGCGGTGACATGCTCGTGACGGAGCGCCCGGGGCGCCTGCGGATCGTGCGCGACGGCATGCTCCTCCCCGATCCGGTCCCCGGCCTGCCCGAGGTGTTCGCGCAAGGGCAGGGCGGACTGCTCGACGTGGTGCCGCATCCGGACTTCGGCGCCAATCGCATGCTCTACATCAGCTACTCGAAGCCGCTCGCCGCCGGCGAGTCCACGACGGCGATCATCCGCGGGCGCTTCGTCGATGACCGGCTGACGGACGTGGAGGAGATCTTCGAGGCGAACTCGCGCGGCCGCGGGCACTACGGCTCACGGATCGTCTTCGATGGGCAGGGCCACATCTACTTCAGCGTCG
>JANQME010000318.1 GCA_028280205.1 Longimicrobiales bacterium | reverse complement strand
AGGCCTTCGAGGAGGGACACCGGGTCGAGGTCGCGACGCTCGCCACCGCCACGATCGTCGGGATGGTCCTCTTCCAGCGCTACCTGTGATCATGGGCGCTGAGCTCGAGGACCGCGCGGGCGAGGTCAGCGCCTTACGGCCCGGCACGTCTCCAGCAGCGCATCCCGTGTCATCGCCGTATCTCCGAACTCGGCATGTGCGTCGGCAATCAGCGCCTCGCACTGCGGCACCGAGAGCGCCATGGCCTGGAGGACGAGCTCGTGCTCGTCGAGGGGGAACGGTTCGCCCCGGGCCGCCCCCTGTCGCGACATGCACGAGGCCTCCCAGAGTCGGCCCAGCTCGGTCCAGCGTGCAGCGGCGTCGGGATCCGACGGCAGCTCGGTGCGCCAGCCTCGCGAGCGCGGGTCCACGACGCGGAAGTCGAAGCGCTTCGCCCCTTCCGCGTCCCGGGGCAGCGTATTGGAGAGGAAGAAGAGCGTGCCGTCGGGAAAGAAGGCGGGGAAGTAGCTGCCCACCCCCGAGCGCAGCGAGGTGGAGAGTCGCTGCAGCCCGGAGACGCCGGTGATGCGCCCGTCCGGATCTCGCTCGAGTCGGGAGACGAAGACGTCCGTGATCGTGCCCTCGGGGAGGCCTCCGTTCACGAAGGGGGTCAGGTAGGCGCCCTGGCTCGAGTGGAAGGTCAGCATCGAGTTGTCGAACGCGAAGTCCGCCTTCCCGGCCGCGAAGCCCAGATCGGCGACGGCACGGCACGACGTCGTGTGATTGCCCGGATCCGCCGAGACGATCTCGAAGAGCTTGAGCGAGGATCCCGCAGTATAAGCGCTTCCGGATACGGGGCTGGTGTAGGCTGCGACGTACCGACCGTCCTTGGAGATGAAGGGCGTGTTGAGGTCGTTGCGGACTTCGGGGCACACGGCCATCGGCTCGCTCGGCTCGACGGCGAGTAGCTCGCCGGAGTCCGCGTCGTGGCGGAAGAGGTAGTCCACGATGCGGAACTTCGACTCGTCACCGGTTCCGCTGAACATGAGCCGGTACGTGGTCTCGAGGCCGCTGTCCGTATCCACCTCGGAGAGCACGGCCGTCGACTGGTAGTAGACCTGCTTCATGGCCGGGTGCTCGTGCACGAAGGCCGGTTCCACGTCGTCGGCGTCGCGGCCCTCCTCGAGCGCCCGGAGCAGGGGGAGCACCGGGTAGAAGCGCGTGTTCGAGTCGGGCGTGTAGTAGGACGGAACGGTCATGTATCGCCCATCCGGAGTCGCCACCGCATCCGAGCGATCCGGGATCCGGACCCGGCGATCCGTGGACAGGTTGTACAGGTAGTTCTGGTCGTGGCTCGCGAACGCGATGATCCGGTCGTCCCCCCGATGGGGCACCGGACGGGCGAACCAGTTCACGTCGTCGATCGCCGGAGCGTCGGGTCCCGGCACGCGCGCCAGCACGTCGAGCTCGAACTCGGGGAGCGCGCAGTAGTCGGACGAGCCCTCGAAGATCGCCAGCGGTGGCTCGGCTTCGGGCTCGGCACCCGGCTCCGGGCCACACCCGCTCAGAAAGCTCGCGGCCACTCCGGCGAGCAGCCCGCTCGCCCGGTGGATCGGGTCGGCGAACGGTGTGGGCCGTCCTGCCGGAGAACGCGGCCGGAATCGGTGCGAGCGGTTCATACGCCGGACAGAGCGCTCGTGGGGAGTCCGGGGATGATGCGGGCCGCGTTCTCCCAATACATCGCGCGCAGGACGTCGTCGGGCAGATCCATGCCGTACAGCTTCCAGAACGCGTGATAGTCGCGGTAGTAGTCGAAGTACTCGTCCGCGGTCTCGAAGACGCGCCAGTAGTACGGATACTCGTCCGGCTGGAAGGAGTCCTTGCCGAAGAGGATCCGGTCCGAGTAGCGCTCGAAGAAGTCGCGCGCGAAGCGCGGCTGACGTCCGAGGTCGTACAGGACGGCGCCGACCTCGGCGAGAACGTTGGGGTGTTCGTCGAAGATCCGTCCCAGGCGGGCGAGATCGTGGGTGTGCCACCCCATGTGGGCCAGGATCCACGTTGTCCCGGGGTGCTTCGCGATCATGCGATCGCGCTCGACCATGAGCTGCTCGAACGATGGAAAGCGCTCCCGATCCATGTAACGGCGGCGCTCGAACAGCGCGAGCTCGAGCCACCGCTCATTCGTGTAGTCGAGTGGCTGGAAGAACTCCGGCGGGTCGGCTGTGTGGACGAAGACCGGAATCCCGAGGCGTCCTGCCGTTTCCCACACGACGTCCAGCTCGGGATCGTCCAGCGGGAGCCGACTCCCGTCCCGCTTGGTGTGGTAGAGCCCGAACGCCTTGCTGATCTCGCCGATCCCGACGGCTCCCGCGCGCACGTCCGCCTCGAGCTGGGCCGCGATCCGAGCGCCCGAGCCCGGCCCCACGTCGCTCAGGTCGAGGGAGGCGAAGAAGACGAACCGGTCTTCGTACCCGGCCGCGCGCACCGCGTCGAGCTGGCTCTGCAGCTCCGCTCCCGAGCTCGGTCGGGCTTGGACCATGACGCCGATGTTGAGCCGGTCCATCTCGTGGACGACGCGCTCGATCGTCTCCCGGTCGTCCAGCGTCGGCGGATGCCCGTGGACGTCCACGACGGGGAAGCGGGCGCGCGGGACCTCGTGCTCCGGTACGACGAGCGTGGACTGCGGCTGGTACTCGAGGATCGTGGGCGGCGGAATCGTCGGCTGGCGGAACTGGCTCGGCCGCCGCTGTGCTTCGCACGCCACGGGTACCGCCAAGAAGAGCAGGATCGGACCGAGGTCGGAGAGGAGCGGACGGCCGCGGGTGGATGGCGTCATCGGCACTCGGGGGTGAGGAGGGTCCGAACACGATCTGACTGCTGTACAGGGAGGACACGTGCCGGTTCCGGGACGTTTGGCTCCCGAAGCCGGCTCGTCCATCTTCTCCCTTCGCTCGGTGGCGACGCAGGCGCGGGGGAACGTTTCCGGATGACACGATCGGCGGAAGGCGCGGTCTCGGCCCCCCTGGAGGGGATCCGGGTCTGCGACGTCACCCAGAATCTGGCGGGTCCGTTCTGCGGCCAGATTCTGGCCGACCTCGGTGCCTCGGTGGTGAAGGTGGAGCCGCCGGGAGGCGACCTCGGCCGCCGCTGGGGCCCGCCGTTCTGGGGAGCGGACAGCACGCTCTTCCTGTCGGCGAACCGCGGCAAGCGGAGCGTGGTGCTGGACCTGAAGCGCCCCGAGGGGCGGGAGGTGCTCGAGAGGCTCGCCGAGCGCTGCGACGTCTTCCTGCAAGCGTCCCGCCCGGACGCCGCCCGGCGGCTGGGCATCGACTACGCGTCGGTCCGGCGCTGGCGCGACGACGTCGTCCACCTCTCGGTGACGGCGTACGGGCCCGACGGTCCGATGGCGGACCAGCCGGGCTTCGACCCGCTCATGCAGGCGTACGCCGGAGTCGTGTCGGTGACCGGACAGCCGGGCGGTCCGCCGACCCGTGTGGGCGGGTCGGTCGTCGACTTCGGGACCGGGATGTGGGCTGCCATCTCCGTGCTCGGCGCCCTGCGGACCCGGGAGGCGACGGGGGAGGGGTGCGCGCTGGACGTATCGCTGCTCGACACCTCGCTGGCGTGGGTCTCCTACCACCTCATGGGGTACATGGCCACGGGAGCGGTGCCCGGCCCGATGGGCACGAGCCTCGGGGCGATCGCACCGTACCGCGCCTTCCGTACCCGGGACGGGCACGTGATGATCGCAGCCGGCAACGACGCGATCTTCCGGCGGCTGTGCCGGACGCTGGAGCTCGACGACGCGGCACGGGACCCTCGCTTCGCATCCAACCCGCTTCGGGTGCAGCATCGGGACGTGCTCGAAGCGCTCGTCGAGTCGCGCACCGAGACCCTCGGGTCGGAGGCGCTGCTCGAGCGGCTGCACGATGCCGCGGTTCCCGCCTCCGCGATCCACTCGATCGACCGGGTCGCGGCGGATCCGCAGGTCGAGGTGGCGGGCATGGTCCCTCCGGCACCGAATCCGCGGTTGCCCGACTACCGGGACGTCTCGCTGCCCCTTCGGATGAACGGGGTGCGACCGCGCGCTCCACAGGCGCCGCCCGGCGTCGGTGAGCACTCCGAAGAGGTGCTCGCCGAGCTCGGCTACGAGAGAGAGGAGATCGAGCGGCTGATCCGCGACGGCGTGGTCGAGGTGGGCACGGCTACGGACGTACCAGGGCCACCCGAAAGCCGATGAAGGGACGGCGCGCCCCGGGGTCGGCTCCGCCGCGGTTCGCCGCCCGGATCATCTGCGCGGGGTCCGCGAACGATCCTCCACGCATCACGAAAAGCGCGTCCGCGTCGAGGTCCATCTCGTTCGGGTTCCGGTCCATCGCATCCGGGTTCAGGTCCATCGCGTTCGAGTCGAGGTCTGCCGCGTCCGGAAAGGGCCGGAACGGGTAGCGCCGGTACGGGCTGAGCGTCCACTCCCAGACGTTTCCGCTCAGGTCCAGGATCGGGTGCGGGCACTCGGGGCACGGGAGGCTCCCGACCGGCGTCGTCCCCCGTGTCCGGAAGTTCGCGCGGTCGGGACGCGGTTCGGAGCCCCACGGGTAGATGCGTGCGTCGTCGCCGCGCGCCGCCTTCTCCCACTGCGCTTCATCCGGGAGTGAAACGCGCCATCCGTCGTCCAGCAGTGCGGCTACCTGCGGTGCGGCTTCGGGTCGAACCCGGATCGCTCGGTCGAGCCACCGCGCGTACGCCACGGCGTCGGGCCAGGAGACGAAGGCCACCGGATGATCGAGCGGGCCGCGGAGGGTGCGCGCGTCGGGGAGCGAGTGACCGGTCGCGCGGATGAAGGCTGCATACTGCGCGACGGTCGTCTCGGTCCGGGCCAGGTAGAACGTCGGGACGTCGACCGTTCCCTGCATACGGCCCTCGCCCCACCCCTCGACGTCCAAGGCCAGCGGGTCGGCCGCCGGGTCGCTGCCCATCGTGAACGGCCCGGCGGAGACCTCCACGAAGCCGAGCCGCGCGGCGTCCGGCAGGTACCAGGCGTCGGCCCGGAAGCCGTCGAGCGCCGACGGGAGCGTCACCTCCGGCGGCGTCCCGACCGCCCCCTCTTCCGAGGAGGTACGGGAGAGCACGAGCGCGCCCCAGACGGCTACGACGAGACCCGCTCCGGCCGCAACGACGACGGCCGAGCCTCTGCGCCGAGCCAACGTCAGTCCGCGCTGGCCCGGCGCGAGCAGGCGAACCGCCACTCGTGCGTGCAGGCGCGCTCGAGCAGCTCCGGCTCGGACATCTCCATGAGGTTGTGGCCGCCTTCGCGTA